>DASPZT010000373.1:0-3438 GCA_035636135.1 Candidatus Limnocylindria bacterium
AGTCGGCCGGTTCCCCTACCATGGCGGAAGCGCCACGCGTGCGTTCGTGAGGAGGAAGGGATGTCCGCAATGCAAAGCGACGACGGGGACCGCCGGATGGACTACCGTCGCTCCGGCCGCAGCGGGCTGAAGTTGCCCCAGCTGTCCCTCGGGCTCTGGCAGAATTTCGGTGGCGACCACCCATCGGAAGACCAGCGCGCCATCATCCGGCGGGCGTTCGATCTGGGCATCACCCACTTTGACCTGGCCAACAACTATGGGCCGCCCTACGGCTCGGCCGAGCAGAACTTCGGTCGCATCCTGGCCTCCGACCTGGCCGGACACCGCGACGAGCTGGTGATCTCGAGCAAGGCCGGCTACGACATGTGGCCCGGGCCGTACGGCATCGGCGGCTCGCGCAAATACCTGCTAGCCAGCCTCGATCAAAGCCTGCGCCGGATGGGCCTGGAGTATGTCGACATCTTCTACTCGCACCGGTTTGACCCCGAGACGCCGCTGGAAGAGACCATGGGCGCGCTGGACACGGCGGTACGCCAGGGCAAGGCGCTGTACGTGGGCATCTCGTCCTATTCAGCCCGGCGCACGCAAGAGGCGGCCGCCATCCTGCGCCGGCTGGGAACCCCCCTGCTGATCCACCAGCCGTCCTACTCCATGCTCAATCGCTGGATCGAGGCCGAGCTGCTGGATGTGTTGGGGAAGGAAGGGATCGGCTGCATCGTCTTCTCGCCGCTGGCCCAGGGCCTGCTCACCGATCGTTACCTGGCCGGAGTCCCGGCCGGCTCCCGGGCCAGCCATCCGGGATCGCTGTCGACCGACTTTCTCCGCGAGGACACCCTGGCCAAGGTCCGGGCGTTGAACCAGATCGCCGCCCGGCGCGGGCAGACCCTGGCCCAGCTGGCACTGGCCTGGAGCCTGCGCGACTCGCGCGTGACGTCGGCCCTGATCGGGGCCAGCAGCGTAGCCCAGCTGGAACAGAATCTGGGCGCGCTGGACAACCTCGCGTTTTCATCCGCCGAGCTGGTCGAGATCGACCGCTACGCCACTGAAAGCGGCATCAACCTGTGGGCCGCGTCCAGCGCCGGCTAGCTACCACCTAACGAACGGCGATCAGGCCGCTCCGTGCCGGACGGGCGGGTGAAGCGGAACGCGGCCGCAGCGCCCGAAACCGCGCGAACTCGAGCCAGGCCATCGCCAGTCCCAGCGCCACCATCATCAGCTCGATGGGGATCGCCGAGGCGAACGCCCTGGCCGGGTTGACCGCGGGGAGCACGCCGCCCTGGAGCAGGAAGATGGTGATGGAGATTCCGGCCAGCCCCAGTCCGGCGCCGGCGCCCGCCAGCGCCACGGCCGGCTCGTACCGGTGCTGTCCGCCGAAGCGACCGGAGAACCGCCGGCGGGCCGTCTCGGCGGCGGCCACCAGCAGGACCACGCCAACGGCCAGTTCACCGAACTTGGCGAGCTCCGCCGCGATCGCCAGGTGCGGCATCACCACCGCCTGGACGAGGGGCGCGATGAGACCGCGGTGGGAACCCGGGCTGGCCGCGATGAATGTTCCGAAGTGCGCCACGTAGCCCGAATCGGCCACTTTGCTCAGGCCGGTCAGCACGAACTCGATGCCCAGGACCGCCTGGACCAGGGCGGCAGCCGCCAGGGCGGCGCTGCCACTCCGCGGAAGACGTCGACCAGATGTCGTCTCCATCGTGGCCACCTCCCGATTTTCTCTCATTTCTGTCTATACAGAATATAGTGCAAGCGCCGGGCAGAGTCTATTCGGCCGTGGCCCTATTGGCCTGACATGGTGACCCGATGCCACCCGGCCGCCGCGAAGGCGGCCAGGCATCCCGTCGCCACCGCCGCCAGGACGGCCGGGGCCCAGGCCGTGCCCAGCCCGGCCATTACCACGCCCAACCCGGTCGGGATGAGCGCGCCGCCCAGCATGGCGGCCGGGAAGATCCAGGCGGTCGCCCGCGGGTTGCCTGGGTTCAGCCGAGCCAGCCAGGCGAGACCGGTGGGGAAGATGGGGGCGATCGCCAGGCCCGCCAGGAGGTAGGCGGCCGGGGCGGCCGCCGGGACCAGGGCCGCGATCAATGCCAGCACGACGATCCCCGTCCCGGCCAGCACGATGAACGGCTCCCCGAGGCGTAAGGTCAGCGGCGCGACCAGGAATCGCCCCGCCGCCAGGGCCAACCAGAACCCCGACGTCAGCCTGGCCGCGGCCGTGACGCTGTACCCGATCCCCTGCAGATGGGTCGGCATCCAGCCGGCGACGCCGATCTCGACGCCGACGTAGAGGGTGATGGCGATCACGAAGGTCACGATGAGGCCGGCATCCGACCCGGCTGCGCGCCCGTTCGCGGCCGGGGCCGCCAGACCGCCGGAGACGCCGCGCCACCCGAGGATGACGATGGCGGCCATCACGGCCGCGCCTGCGTACAGCGCCGAATAGCGCTGACCGGCCGCCGCGACCAGCAGAGGGGCGACCACCGCGCCGACCGCGTACGAGCCATTGAGGACGTTTACCTGAGCGACCCGGCCCGGGTTCGCGCTGTGGACGACCAGCTGGTTGATCGCGATATCGAGACCGCCGAAGCCGACCCCAATCAGGAACACCGCTCCCAGCAGCAGCGGCCAGGAGGGCGCCAGCGCCACGCCTGCGCAGCCGAGGCCCAGCGACGCCAGCGATCCCGAGAGGGCGACCCGCCCCCCGATGCGCTCCAATCCCCGCATGGACACCAGCACGCCCAAGAACCCGCCGCCGAAATGCGCCCCAAAGACAAGCCCCGCCACCGGCAGCCCCACCTGGAAGCGGCGAATGAGGAACGCGAGGAGCGGACCGTAGGCGGCCGCCAGCATGCCCATCAAGAGGAACGTCGCCGCCGCCCCTACAAGCGCCAGCCTGGAGAAGGCGACCGGGGTCCTGGCGCTCGTCAACGGGCGGCCGAGGCCCGACCCTCTGCGGCCATCACCGGTGGCTGGTGTCGACCACGCAGAAGGTATTGCCCTCGGGATCGAGGAGGGCGATGAAGTCCTCGTCCGGCTCAGGGACCCGGGGATGGCGCGTCGCGCCGATTCCCAGTAAGCGTTCCACCTCACCCTTCTGGTCGGGCGCGTAGAGGTCGAAGTGCAGGCGGTTCTTGCCAACGCGCTTCTCTGGAACCTTCTGCAACGACACGTTGACGTGTCTTCCCTCGGGGTCCCGCAGGACCACCCAGCCGTCCTCGGCCGGCTCTCTGGGGACGTAATGAAGCGCCTCCTGCCAGAACGCCAGCATCGTGGGGAAGTCGTTGCAATCCACGACGACCGAGCCGACCATCACTCCCGAGTGTCCTCGTCGCGACACCGAAGAATCACCCACGAGGCTATGGTAGTCGCGATCTTGAGCTGCATCGCTCGTTCAGCGCGTATAGCGACGCCCGACCCACCCAAGGGTGCCGTCGG
>DASPZT010000374.1:0-2320 GCA_035636135.1 Candidatus Limnocylindria bacterium
GATCGAATATCCAGTCGCGTTGCTCCGGCGCAATCCCCGGCCCGGAGTCGTCCACCACGAGCTTGATCTGGTGGCCTTCGGCGGTTACCCGAACATCCACCGAGCCCTGCTCGGGTGTGTACTTGCAGGCGTTGTCGAGGAGCACACCCAGCAGGTGATCGAGCCATTCGGGCGACGCAGCGATCACGTGCGAGTCGCGGCTGGCGTGAAGGGCCAGGCGCTGGTGACGGGCTTCCGCCACCGTCGTGAACCGGTCGACCGCCTGCTGGGCCATGATGGCCACGTCCACGGGCTCGGGCTTGATGGCGGTGGTCGCTTCGAAGCGGGCCAGCCAGAGCAGGTCGTCCACCATCCCTCCCATCCGCTTGCTCTCCTGGTTGACGCGCTCGAACGCGCGCTGGTACCACTCGACCTCCCGCGGCTGGGCCAGAGCCAGCGAGGTCTGGGCCTGGATGACGGCCAGCGGCGTCCGCAGTTCGTGGGAGGCATCGGCTGTGAAGTCCATCTGCCGCCGGCGGGCCAGCTCGATGGGCGAGGCGACCCGGCGCCCGATGGCCAGGGCGCCCAGGAAGACCACCACCAGCAGCACCGGGGCGATCACGACCTCGGCCAGGATCAGGTTTGAGCGCGCCTGGTAGACGCTGCTCATGGTCTGGCCGACGACGGCCCAGTCGTCGCCGACCAGGCCGCCCATGACCCGCAGGTCGGTCCCCGAGACGGTGATCGTCTGCGGATCTTTGATGCTCCGGTAGGGAACCGGCAGGGTGACGGTACGCGCTTCGGTGCTGCTGTCGCTGTAGTTGCCGTCGGGGTGATACATCCACCACAGGACCGGGGCTTGAAACCGCTCCCCACCCGCTGGCCCGGGGAATGGCCCCGCCCGCTGGGCGGCCATGGAACGCAGCCACGATGCGTTGTTGGCGTCGATGCTCGAGGTCAGGTTGTGGGTGACGATCAGCAGGACGGAGACCGCGATCAGGAGATAGAGGGCGGCCACGATTCCAGCTGCCAGCAGCGCCACCCGCCGGGCGCCAGTCCGAACCAGGTCCACCCGAGCGATGCTCAAGGTCTTCTCACCCGCCTCTCATGGTGACGGCGACTCCCTGTCGATTTCGTGACGGTCGTGCCGGAACTCGGGCCATACCCGCCGAGCATAGAGCAGCACGCCGACCGATCCGACGACGAAGGCGAGGCGCTCCACGAGGCCGGGGTCGGCGGCGCTCGGGATGACGAGGCTGATTGTAAAGAGGCTGACCGAGGCCAATCCGGCAGCCATCAGCCGTCGAGCCGAGACCATTCGCCCGCGGTCGTGGCGTCCATCGTGCCACTCCAGCAGGCACGCGGCAGCCATCGATCCGGCCACGATGGCGGTCGCGACGTAATGCAACTCGCCGTGGAGGGTCAGCGGCGTGTCGATGGCGTCGGTGGGGAAGGCGCCCGCCGCAACCAGACCGAGTCCCATGGTGCTGAATACGATGGGCGCCGGCTTTGGCGCCGCCCCGATCCGGACCGCCTGATACACGGCGACGGAAAAGCCGAGCAGGAGCCAGCCGGAGGCGATGAAGTTGGCGACCTGCATCCACCCGTCGCTGCCCAGGCTGAGCACGCTGACGAATTCGGCCCACGCGTCATACCCCGGTCGGGTTGCCCCTTCAATCAGGAAGGTGACGACAAAGACGATGGGCGCGGCGAAGCCACACGCCACCAGTAGCTTCTGCTGAGAGAGGGGAGGGGCCGGACCATCCGGCCCCTCATCGATCGGTGCACTACGGAACGGTCGGGAACTGGCCTGCATTTTCCTGGGCCTCCCGAGCCGCGCTTTCGCCGGCCTCGTGCTGGGCGTTCTCGTTCGGCACGAACGTGCCCGAGCCCGTGCCAGGCGACGCAGCCGTGGCCGTTGCGCTGGGCGAGGTGGCGGCGCTCGCCACCAGCGGCCCAGCGATGGTGGCCCCGATCACGCCGCCCGTGAGCAGGGACGCGCCGATGGCGACTCCGACGATGATCCTTCGCATGCTGTCCATGGTGTTCACCTCCTCGAATGATTGATGACCACAGCATTGGGCGCGTCGCCTTGCAGAAGGATTACGCGAATGACCCCAAACTCAGACGTTGCCCCGACGGCCTGAACACCCCACCTCAACCCTCCCCGCTCGGGTAGCGGCATGGGAGCAGATCACCGAACTTCTGAAAAGTGTCCGAGTCCCGTGGATTCCCTACGATAGGGACCGGTTGTGAAGAGGGGCCTTTGGGTTTCGGCGCTGCTGCTGCTGGGCCTCGTCACGGCCTGTGGTCCACAGGCATCTAGCCCGGCGGCAAGTAA
>DASPZT010000375.1:0-5951 GCA_035636135.1 Candidatus Limnocylindria bacterium
GGAAAGCGTCCTGGTCGCCAGCCGCGCTGCGGGTGACCAGCTGGCGCTCTTCGGGGTCGTCCTGGAGCGGCGGCGGCGAGGCGGTTGGGTCCGCAGTCATCCGGTGGCCGCGCGCAGAGCCTCGAAGAACCCGGGATAGGACACGGCGACGCTGGCCGCGCCGGTGACCTGGACGGGACCAGCCGCGGTCAGGGCCGCCACGGCCAGGGCCATCGCGATCCGATGGTCGCCGTGCGCATCCACGGTTGCCGCCCGCAGCGGCGTCGGTCCCACTATGGTCATGCCGTCCGCTTCCTCCTCTACCCGGGCTCCCAGGCGCCGCAGGCCGTCGGCCATGGCGGCCAGGCGATCGCTCTCCTTGACTCGGAGCTCGCTTGCGCCTGTGACGCGGGTGGCGCCCTCGGCTTGCGTGGCCATGGCCAGCAGGAGCGGCACTTCATCGATCGCCTGGGCGACGTCTCCCCCGTCGAGATCGACCGCCCGCAGCTGGGCTCCCTGGACGGTCACCATCCCGGTCGGCTCCAGGGCCTGGTCGGGATATGGCGCCACCACCACGCCGGCCCCCATGGCCCGCAGGATCTCCAGAAACCGGGTGCGGCTGGGATTCAGCCCCACGCCGTGGACGGTGGCCGACCATCCTGGTCGCAGGGCCGCCGCTCCCAGCAGGAAGGCGGCCGATGAGAAATCGCCCGGCACCGAGAACACCAGGGGGGCCAGCCGCTGGGCCCGTCTGACCGTGATCCGATTGCCGTCCACCCGCAGGGAGGCGCCCATCACCCGCAGCAGCCGCTCGGTATGGTCCCGGGTTGGCGATGGTTCGATGACGGTCGTTTCCCCGCTGGCATGCAGGCCTGCCAGCAAGAGCGCGCTCTTCACCTGGGCGCTTGGCCGAGCCAGCTGATGCTCCACTCCGGTGAGAGTGGTGCCCTCGATGTGGAGGGGAGCCTGCCCGTCGATGGCGGTGATCCGCGCCCCCATCCGGCGCAGCGGCCGGACCACTCGATCCATGGGGCGGCGTTGCAGCGACGCATCCCCGACCAGCGTGGCGCGTAAGGCACTGCCGGCCAGCAAGCCGGTGAGCAGCCGCATGGTAGTTCCCGAGTTGGCGCACTGCAGGTCGTGGGCGGGCGCCTGCCAGGCTTCCATCCCGCGCCCCCGCACGGTGACGCCCGACCCTGTTGGGCGGATGTCCACCGCCAGGGCTCGCAGGCAGTCGGCGGTGGCGCGCACATCGGCGCCGTCCGGGACATCGTCGATCCGGCTGTCGCCCTGGGCGATGGCCGCCAGCATCAGCGCCCGGTGGGCGATGGACTTGTCGCCGGGGACGCGCAGCTCGGCGTGGAACGAGCGGGCGGGATCGACCCGCTCGGTTAGCCCGCCATCCATTGGTCGTGGACCAGCTTGCTCTCCTCGAAGAGTTCCCAGATGCTGGGCGTGTTCTCTTCCAGGTGGCGCCGGAACCTTTTCAGCGCGGCCTCGAAATGGCCGATGGCATCCAGCAGCTCGGTTCGGTTGGCCTGGGCGATGGCGGCCGACAGGTCGGGGTCGCTGCCGGCGAGTCGGACCATGTCCTTGAAGCCGGGCCCCGCGATTTCCACCGCCCGCGCCCATCCAGGCGAGGCCTTGACCGCCGCCACGTAGGCGGCGCTGACGGTAAACGCAAGGTGACTGACCAGGGCCACCCGCCGGTCATGCTCCTCGGGCGTCATCCAGACCGGGGTGGCACCCAGCGCTTCGACCAGGCGGACCACCTCCGCAAAGCGGGCTCGGTCGGCGCCGGGCGGTGGCGTGAAGATCCAGGGCGCGCCCTGGAACAGGGTCGCCTCCGCCGCCCGCAGCCCGCTCTCCGCCTTGCCCGCCATGGGATGGCCGGGAAGAAAGTTCTGGGCGTGGGGGAGGAGCTCTTCGGCCCATCCCACGACCGCCGCCTTGACGCTGCCCACGTCGGTCACCAGCACCGTCTCCGGGAGGATCCGCCCCAGGCGGGCCAGCACCGGCCGCATCTCGGGCAACGGGGTGGCCACGATCACCAGGTCGGCTTCCACCGCGACCTGGAGGTCGGCCGATCCGGCGGTGGCAGCGCCTCGAGCCACGGCGGCGGTGGCGCCCGCCTCCGATCGCGCGATGGCGATCACCTCCACCTCGGGCCGCCGGGCGCGGATGGCGAGCCCGATCGATCCCCCGATCAGCCCGGGTCCGACGATGGCGACCCGCTGCAGCGGGCTCACTCCAGCTGCCGGCCGACGGCCTCCGCCACCGGGCGCAGCTGCTGGATCAGGGTGCGGAATCCCTCCAGCGTCAGCGATTGCGCCCCGTCGGAGAGGGCGACCTCGGGATGGGGATGGACCTCGACGATCACCCCGTGGGCGCCGGCGGCCACCGCCGCCAGGGCCATGGCGATCACCAGCGAGCGCCGGCCGGTGCCATGGCTGGGGTCCACGATCACCGGCAGATGGCTCAACTCCCGGATCAAGGGGACGGCGTTGAGGTCCAACGTGTTGCGGGTGTATGGCTCAAAGGTGCGGATGCCGCGCTCGCACAGGATGACGTCGTAATTCCCCTGGGAGAGGATGTACTCGGCCGACAGCAGCGAAAAGTTCTGCATGTTGCGGGCGCCGATCTGGATCACATCCGCCACGTCGGCCACCGCGTCCAGGTCCGCCTCGCTGAGCACCTCGCTGACGATGGGGAGCCCGGTCTCGGCCCGCACCGCCTTGAGAATGCTGAGGCCATCGTGGCGCAGCCCCTGGAAGCTGTACGGCGACGTGCGCGGCTTGAAGGCGCCGCCCCGGAGCGCATGCCCCCCGGCGGCCTTCACCCCCCTGGCGCTCTCCAGGAACATCTCGGCGTTCTCGATCGAGCAGGGGCCGGCCACGATCCAGACCTGGTCCGACCCCACGTCCACGCCACCCACCCGGATGTGCGTGTCGTGGGGTCGGAACTCGCGGTTGGAGAGCTTGTAGGGCTTGGTGATCGGGATCACCTCGGCCACCCCCGGCGCTTCGACAAAGAGATCCTTGAGCTGGAACGGATTGGTCCCGATCACGCCGATCACCGTCCGCTCCTCGCCGGAGCTGAGATGGCTCTTCATCCCATGCTGTTCGATCTGCTGGACGATGTCCGCCACCTGCGCCGGGGTGGCGTCGTGGCGCATTACGATGATCACGGCTCGCTCCGAAGGTGGGTGGCCCCGCGCAGGTAGACAAACCGGATGTCGGAGGCCGGCCGGTCGGTGTTGACCAGCAACAGCACCCGGATGCAGCGGGGCACGCTGCGGCTGTTGCGGGCCGGCACCTCCATCTCGTGGCCGCAGAGCATGGGCACATCGGACCAGCCCAGGCGGCGGGCTGCCCGGGCCGGGAATTCGGCCGAGAGGTCGCGGCTGGTGGTGAACCAGATCCCCGCCACGTCCTCGGGGCGGACGGCATTGGCCGTGCGGATCTGGGTGAGCAGGTCCTGGGTGGCCTCCAGGATGGCGGCCTCCGTGTCGGCCTCGGCCGTGGTCGCGCCCCGGATCCCGCGCACCGCCATCAGCGGGCCTCCAGGCCGCGCACGAAGCGGCTGGCCGCGCCCACCGCGTCCTGCGGCTCCAGGCGGATGGCGTCCAGCAAGGCACTGGCCACAATGGCGCCGTCGGCCACGCCGCGCAGGGCCTGCAGGTGGGCGGGCCGCGATAGGCCAAAACCCACCACCACCGGCAGCGATGTCTCGGCTTTGACCGACCGCACCAGGGGCAGCACGGCGGGATCGAGCTGGTCGCGCGCTCCGGTGACCCCAGTCAGGGCCACACAGTAGATGAAGCCGGTGGCCGCCTTGGCGGCCGCCCGGATCCGGGCGGGGGTGCTGGTGGGAGCCACAAAGAAGATCAGGTCGAGTCCGGCCTGGGCGGCGGCCCCGCGGAGCTCGGCCGCTTCCTCGGGCGGCAGGTCGGGGATGATTAGCCCATCGACCCCGGCCTGCGCCGCCTGGCGGCAGAAGGGCTCCACCCCAAAGGCCAGCACCGGGTTGAGGTAGCTCATCACCAGCAACGGCGCGGCCGTGCGGCGACGGGCGGCCGCGGCCGCTTCCAGGGCGCGGGCGACCGTCACCCCCTGCTTCAGGGCCGCCTGCGATGCCGCCTGGATGGTGGGACCGTCGGCCAGCGGGTCGGAGAAGGGGAACCCCAGCTCGATCATGTCCGCGCCGGCGCCGGCGACCGCCTCCACCAGCGCCGGGGTGTCCTTCAGGGCGGGATACCCGGCCGTCAGGTAGGCGATCAACGCCAGCCGCCCGGTTGGGCGCAGCTCCTGGAAGGTGTGATCGATCCGGTTCACCGGTCGCCCCCGGCCTGGCGCACGATGTCCAGGTCCTTGTCCCCCCGGCCGGAGAGATTCACCAGCACGATCTGGTCCCGGCCCAGGTCTTTGGCCACCGTCATGGCGTGGGCCAGGGCGTGCGCACTCTCCAGCGCCGGGATGATCCCCTCCAGGCGCGAGCATTGGTGGAAGGCGGCCAGCGCCTCGGCGTCGGTCACCCCCACGTAGCTGGCGCGTTCCTGTTCGTGCAGGTACGCATGCTCCGGCCCTACACCCGGGTAATCCAGGCCGGCCGAGATGGAATGCGTTTCCAGGACCTGGCCGTCCGCATCCTGGAGCAGATAGGTGCGCGCGCCGTGCAGGACCCCGGGGCGGCCGCCCACGATGGACGCGGCGTGGGCGCCGGTCTTCAAGCCCCGGCCCGCCGCCTCCACCCCGATCAGGGCTACTGGATCGTCGTAGAAGGGGGCGAAGATGCCGATGGCATTGCTGCCGCCGCCCACGCAGGCCACCACCGCATCGGGCAGCCGGCCCACCGCCTCCAGCATCTGGGCCCGCGCCTCGCGCCCAATCACCGACTGAAACTCGCGGGCCATGACCGGATAGGGATGCGGACCCACCACCGACCCGATGATGTAGTGGGTGCCTCGGACATTGGTCACCCAGTCGCGAATGGCCTCGTTGATAGCGTCCTTCAGCGTGCGGCTGCCGCTCTCCACCGGCACCACGGTCGCCCCCAGCAGCCGCATGCGGTAGACGTTCATCGCCTGGCGGGCCATGTCCTCCAAGCCCATGTAGACGATGCACTCCAGGCCGAACTTGGCGCATACGGTGGCGGTCGCCACCCCGTGCTGGCCGGCGCCGGTCTCGGCGATGATCCGCTGCTTGCCCATCCGGCGGGCCAGCAGCGCCTGGCCCAGAGCGTTGTTCAGCTTGTGGGCCCCGGTGTGGCACAGGTCCTCCCGCTTGAGGAAGACCTGGGCGCCGCCCGCCGCCGCGGTCAGCCGCTGCGCCCGATAGAGGGGTGTGGGCCGACCGATGAACGTGTGGCAGAGGGCGTCGAACTCCTGCTGAAACGCCGGATCGCGGCGGCTGGCCTCGAACGCTTCGGTCAGCTCTCCCACCGCCGCCATCAAGCCCTCGGGGATGAACTGGCCACCGAACGCGCCGAAGTGGCCGGTGGCGTCGGGTCCCCTGGCGAAGGTGCTGGCTTTCATCCGGCGGCCCGCTGGGCGGCGGCCGAGTCGCTCTGCCGGACGGTCCGCACGAACCACTCCAGCCGGGCCAGGTCCTTCACCCCGGGCGAGAGCTCGACGCCGCTGGCGACGTCGACCCCCCACGGTCGCAGCTGGCGGATCACCGCTCCCACATTCTCCGGGCGCAAGCCACCGGAGATGATCACGGGGTAGCGGCCCACCAGAGACTCGGCCAGTGTCCAATCCCATGTCCGCCCGGTTCCGCCGATGACATCCGGCAGGTAGGTGTCGAGCAGCGGCCGGTCGGTGGGACCAAACTGCAGCTCCGTGGCATCCTCGGCCGTGCGCAGCCGAACCACCGGGAGCAGCGGCACCGGCAGCTGGCGATCGGCGGCCGTGGGCGTCCGGTAGAGCTGCACGGCGCTGAGCTCGCAGGCCTCCACTGTGCTGGCGATTTCCT
>DASPZT010000376.1:0-9736 GCA_035636135.1 Candidatus Limnocylindria bacterium
GGTGGAACCACCGCCGACTGCACAGCGCCACCGGCCACCGGCCGCCCGCCGAGTTCGAGCAGCGCTACCATGACCAACACGCCGTCATCGGAGTGGCCTGATCCCTACAGCCCGAGTCTCCATCAAACCCAGGGCGATTCATAAGGCGATATCGCCAGAGAGGATGGGCGAGGGCTTGAATCCCTTGACGATCATCCAGACGGCAAGACTCATCTCCCAAGCGAACACCGGGATGGCCGCGATCGACCCCCATACGGAGATTTGCTGGAAGAGGCCGAACAGCTCTGCGGTGCCCGCGGCGAAGATGACCGGGCCTCCGATAAGGCCCACCACGGCAATAACCCGCGGCACCAGTCCGGACCTGTACATCAAGTACGCCAGCAACAGCGTGTTGACTCCGATGGCGAGGCTGGGTCCGAACAGGAAAGTCCAATCATGGATCGCCACCAGAGACTTGCCGACAGCCACCAGAGAGGCGGCGTCCGCGCTCGTGCCTTCAGCGAACTCCTGCCTCAACCTCACCACTGAGAGGAGGCTGATGATGCCGACGACAATGACCACGCCTTCAACAACCCGGCCGGCGACATAGCCGAGGGCGATGCCTTCGTTCTGCCTCTTGACGATCGGAAACAACGTCACTGCCGTGCCGATCACGGAGATGGCGAGGATCACCTCCAAGAACGCGCCCAAGATCACGCGCAGGTCATTGCCAGAACCGGCGACGATGTAGCCCGGGTCGGTCAGCACAGGGCCCTCCAGGGCAAGACCTGCGATCGCCGCGGCGGCGGCAACAATGAAAAACACGCCCGCCACCACCGCAATCCTTCTAGTGGAATTCACGCCAGGCTCCTTTTTGCTTTCCAGATGGCCGTTCATGCGGCCGCCACCGAAATGACGACCTTTCCTCGAGCGCGTCCGGTTTCGAGATAGCGGATCGCATCTGGTGCTTCGCTCAACGCATACGTCCGGTCGATGACCGGTGTGATCCTGCCGGCCTCAATCAGTTCCCGTAGAAACTGCAGATCAGCGCTACTTGGCTTGGCGATAAGCGGACGCATCGTCTGGCCGCCGATGAACGGCGACAACAGGAGGGCCTTAATGATCCGGCCGACGGGCCCGATGATGCGACCGGGGGAGTCACCGCTGCTGAGGACGAGCCTGCCCGCTGCGGTGAGGGCGCGTCGGCAGGCAGATGGGGAGGCGGTGCCCGCCAGTTGAAAGATCAGGTCGTACCGTTGACCAGTCCGCGTGAAGTCCTCCCGGGTGTAGTCGATGACGCGGTCGGCGCCGATCGAGCGGACCATCGCCAGGTTCCTCGTGCTGCAGACTCCGGTCACCTCCGCGCCGTACCACTTCGCGATCTGCACGGCAAACGTCCCGACACCTCCGGACGCCCCGACGATCAGGACCTTCTGCCCCGGCCGGATCGCTCCGGCATCACGAAGGCCTTGCAGAGCGGTCACCGCCGCGAGCGGGACGGTCGCCGCTTGCTGGAAGCTCAGGTTGGCCGGCTTCACCGCCAGGAGTTTTTCCGGAGCCGATACGTACTCCGCGAAGCCGCCCGATCCGACAAAACCGAAGACCTCGTCGCCCGGCCGGAACCGTGTCACGGCATTGCCGACCACCTCGACCTCCCCCGCCACATCGGTGCCGAGAACCGAGGACTTCGGTTTTCGGAGTCCAGTTGCCATGAGGCGGGCGATGTAAGGGACGCCCCTCATGACGTGCCAGTCGTAGGGATTCGCGGACGCGGCGCGGACCCGAAGAAGAACCCCGTCACTCTCGATGTCGGGTTTGCGGACTTCCTTGACCTCGAGAACATCGGCTGAGCCGTACCCCTCGTATGCGATCGCCTTCATTCCCATCTCCTCCTACCGGCTTTACTGGGTGTACAGCGTACACCCCAGTGCGTAGTGTAGGTGTACGTCGTACACTTGTCAAGAGGAAATAGGGATTTGGCTAAGCAGATCGAGGCTCCGCGCCGGGCCCCCCTGAGCAGGGGCCGCGTGCTGCGCGCCGCCGTCGCGCTTGCCGACGTTGGCGGGATCGAGTCGCTCAGCATGCGCAAGCTCGCGGAGGACCTGGGGGTCGTGCCGATGGCGCTCTACAAGCATGTGGCCAACAAGGAAGAGCTCCTGGACGGCATGATCGATGTCGTCGTGGGCGAGATCGATCCCCCGGCCGCCGGAACCGAGTGGAAGAGCGCGGTCCGGCAGCGGATCCTCTCGGCGCGACAAGCGCTCCTCCGTCACCCCTGGGCGTCTGTAGTGATCGAGTCGAAGAAGACCCCCACACAAGTGGTGCTGGAGTACATGGACTCGATGATCGGAATATTCCGGGCGGGCGGCTTTTCCGTCAATCTCACCCATCATGTGATGCATACCATCGGCAGCCGGGTGTTGGGGTTCACCCAGGAGCTATTCAACGACTCACGAACTGCGGATCCAGAAGTGCAGGCGGTGATGATGCGTGAGCTGGGACCGAAGTTTCCCAACGTGCTGGCGATCGCCATGGCGGCCTCCCATGAGGGGGAGTCGGTCGTCGGTCAAGGCTGCGATGATCAGTTCGAGTTCGAGTTCGCGCTGGATCTCCTCCTGGACGGATTCGAAAGACTCCGACAGGAGGAGCGGGGAACGGGGACCGCGAGTTAGAAGCTAGGCGGTCCCTTCGGCGACCTTCTCGGTGACCTGGTACTCGAGGTACATACCCAGCATCAGTCGGGTCTGTGCCTCCAGCGCCGGAAGCACACTCAGGAAGAGCCCGACCACGGGGTAGCTCACCAGCTGGAAGTACGACCACAGCTGACGCCACCAGCCCCAGCGCGGCGGCCGGGGCGGGTTGAGCCGTGACTCCACCCAGATCAGCAAGGCGATGTTGAGGAGCGTGATATTCAGCAGGCCAACCGTGATGCCGCCCAGCGAGGCGGCCGCGTTGGTCAGGCTCCAGTCGAAGTTCAGCAGGCGCGGTATGGCGGCCCCAAAGAACAGCAGGATGGGGAGCGTGGCCCAGGTGAGGTGGTTGAACACCATGTATCCGTAGCGCCGGGCGCGGAGCCACAAGGGAATATCGCTCCGTCGCAGCAGCCGGACGGTCACGTATGGCAGGTCGCTGACCCCCCAGGCCCACCGTTTGATCTGGTTGTACTGGTTCACGTGGGTGCTGCTCCAGTCCCGCGACTGGGGGGCGTCGCCATAGATGGGCAGGCAGACGGGGATCATCTTCAGCCGGCCAGCGGTGGTAAAGAAGGCCTTCCAGTAAAAACGGGAATCCTCGGGGATGACATCGTCATCCCAGTAGCCCACCCGCGCCACCAGGTCGAGGGACATCGAGTAGCTGCTGAAGGCCACCAGCCGGTCCGGTCGTGACTGGAGGAACATCTGGTACTGGGTGCAGGCGCTGGCCATCACCCGGATCGCGGTCGGGACCCGCCACAGGTTGTTGTGGAACATCGGGATGGGCTGGTAGATGCGTTCCAGGCGGCCAGGGTCCAGCACGTAGCGGTACGTGATGCAGCTGAAATACTCCCTGTGGACGCGAAAATCAGAATCGAGGTCGGTGATGACGACGTCTCGCGGGTCCAGGCCCATCCGGTCGAGCTCCTGCTTCAAGACCGGGCCGCCGTAGGCCATGGCCGCCGACTTGCCGACCACGATGCCCGGCAGCAGCGGATCCTTGATGTGGAAGAACGCCCGCAGCCGGGGGCCGAACTCCTCCTGGAGCCGGCGAACGTTGTCCCACCCGGGCCGGTCCGTTTCCCGGGTGATGATCGCCACCACCTTGTTCTCGGCTGGGTAGTGGGCCTCGACGATGGCCTTGACGGTGGCCCGCAGGATCTCGTAGGGCTCGGTATAGGTGGGGATAAGGGCGGCGTGGATCACCTGGCGTGGGTCGGGACGGCTGGGATCGGTGGGCAGGTCGAGGCACCGCTGCCACCAATCCACGGCCTCCGTCATCCGCAGCTTCCGATAGGTCCGCAGGATGCCGGCTACCACCAGGAAGGAGCGGGCAAACCAGTACACGTCGATGACCACGATGGCGAAGGCCACGTAGGCGGCAAAGGGTAGGGAGGCGACCAGGGGCGCCGCCAGGATGATCCAGGTGAGCGTCCCGGGGGCGCGCTCGAGTGCCCGTTGGACCCGGCGCTGGGCGGGAGTGAGTACGGCTGTCCTCGGCACGGTCCTCCTCGTGGCGGCCGCCCCCGCTGGCTGGGAGGGGCGGAAACCTAGTCTAATCGGCGCTTTGAGACACGATTTGCACCATTACCCCCCAGCGGCACTGTCAGGACGTGCGGCCGTAGCCTTCCAGACAGGGACCGTCTATACTGAAGGTCGGGTTGCCGACAGGTTCGTGAGGGGCCTGTCCGATGCTCGTAACACGGGCACCCAGCCGTCGAGCCCCCGACCTGCCACAACGCAGGCCCAATGATGCGCACTAAGGAGCGCGCTGTTTGAGCATACGGATCCCGCCTGTCGCTGCAGGATCACCCTTCGCCCGTCGCGCCCCGGACCTGGTGGCCCGGCGGATTGCCGTCTCGGCCGCGCCCGACAGTCAGGCGGCTGCCTTGCTGGAGCACGCCGGGCCGGACGTCCTGACCCGCCTGATGACCGAGGCTACCGAGGGCGACGGCTACGTCGACATCACAGCCACGCCCGTCCGCCTGACCCTTCACCTGCAGAAACGGACCGCCACCTCCATCGAGCGGTTCGGCCTGCTGGGGAGCCTCTACGGCACCGCCAGCAAAGACCTGGCCTTTGCCGTGGAGCGGCTGCAGCAGGACCCCGATCCGACCAAGGATGCCGGCGACATTCTGGCCATCGAGGTGGAGGAGGTGGTCCTGGACGCGCCGGCGTACTCGGCCAGTGACGATTGGGTGCAGCGGCGCCTGTGCGCGTTGCAGGAGGCCGCCTCCCTGCCGCTGGTGCTCGCCGGCCAGGAATTCGCCAACCACGAGCGCCAATGGCTGGCCAAGCAGGCCGAGCAGGACGCTCGCCCCTACGAAGTCGAAACCGAGGGCTTTATCTGCGGGAAGTGCGACAACCTCCAGCAAAACGGTCCGCGCTGCGGCGTTTGCGGGACTACCACCGGCGACCGGGCTGCCGGCGCGGTCATCGTGCTCAGCCGGCGAGGAGGCTTCAAAGAGGGCGATCGGGTGGTCATCACGCCCAGCGTGGGGAGCGAACGGGAAGGCCAGCTGCTGCGAGCCCAGGGCGGAGGCGGCCGGCGCTGGCTGGTCAAGTTGCGCGACGAGGGGGCGCTTGGCCCGGGCACCATCCGGCCCCAGCCCATCACGGCCGTGGTCGAGGTCCAGCAGCGGACCCTCAACGGATACGGAGCCGGCGACATCAGCCTGCGGCGGGTGGCGGCGCTGCTGATTGCGCCGGACGAGGGCCGGCCTCCGGTGGCCTCCGCCATCGAGCCGTTTGACGCGCGGCTGAACCCCAGCCAGCGGGAAGCCGTCGCCGGCGGCACCGGGCTGCAGCCTGGCTCGATGATGCTGGTCCAGGGGCCACCCGGCACCGGCAAGACCACGTCCATCGTGGAAACGGTGCGTCAGCTGGTAGCGCGCGACCCCGACGTCCGGATCCTCATGACCTCGCATGCCAACACCGCGGTGGACAATGCCCAGGAGCGGCTGCAGGGGCTGGACTCGCTCCGGATGGTACGCATCGCCGAGCCGGAGAAGGTGGACCCCAAGTTTCGCTCCAGCATCGTCGATTCCGACGATCCACGGGTGCGCAGCGCGCACGTCGTGTTCGGCACCGTTAACCGCATCGCGCTGGCCTGCCGGGAGGCCGAAATGTTCGACTGGCTGATCCTGGACGAGGCCAACAAGGTGCGCTTCACGGAGACGCTGCCACTGCTGCGGTTGGCCCCCCGCTGGCTGCTGGTGGGCGACCACCGGCAGCTCCCGCCGGTGCTCGATGAGAGCGCAGCCGCCTTTCCGGTCGACGAGGACGAGGCCCGGGTGATGGTTCGGGATGCCAGCTTCTTCGAGCTCAGCTGGGCCGTCCTGCCGGAATCCAACCTGGTGATGCTGGATGAGCAGTACCGGATGGCGGCGCCCATCGGGACCTATGTCTCGCAGGCGTCCTACGATGGGCGGCTCAAGAACAGCCCGGAGATGGCGGCCCTGCGCTCCCCGTTGCCCTGGCCGTTCAACCGCAACCTGACCTGGCTCACCATCCGCGGGCGCGAAAAGAAGAGCGGGTCCGGCAGCCTGAGCAACCGCGCCGAGATCGAGGCCGTGGGACGCGTGGTCCGCCACCTGCAGCGGCTGGGCCTCGGCCACTTGAAGGTGGCCGTCATCGCCATGTACCAGGACCAGGTGACCCAGCTGCGACGGGAACTCCGCACCATCGACCTGCCCGAGCTGTACGTCGATACCGTGGACGCCTTCGAGGGCGAGGAGGCGGACGTCGTCATCCTGAGCCTGGTCCGCAGCAACGAGGCCGAGCGGATCGGCTTCCTCAAGAAGGCGCAGCGGCTGAACGTCGCCATCTCCCGCGCCAAGCACCTGCTGATCGTGGTTGGGGATATCGAGACGCTAACCGGGCGGGAAGGGCAGGATCTGTATCGCCCCCTACTGGAGCACATCGAGCGTGAGGGCCGGGTGGCCGGCATTGGCGCCCTGCATGCCATGGACGCTGCCGCCGGTGGACGGCACCGAGATCGGCGCCGCGGGCGCGTTGGGCAACCCGCGGCCGGCCGTCGGGGACGGCGCCGCCGGCCCTCTGTCGCCAGCGGGGCGACCCCAGCCGTCAGTCCGAATGGCGCTGAGACGGCCGTCGAAGGCACGCCGGCCGGACCCGCCGCGGATGGGGCAGCCGGCCAGCCCACGGCCGCGCCGCGCCGGTTCAGACGTCGGCGAGGACGGCGGCGCGGGCCCGGTCGCGCACCGCTGAATGGTGAGTCGGGCCAGGCACCCGCTGGCGAGCAGCCAACCACGCCGGCCCAGCCCCAGCCGGCTCCGATCGCGCAGGCCGACTAAGCCCGGATCTACCGATCGGACGACGCAGCTTGGGATGCCCGGCGAGATGAGCGGTAGGAGGCGACGAGCACGCGAAGGAGCGCACCTGTACGGTGCGTGACTGAGCGCGCGCAGGAGACGACACCCGGAGCCCGGGGCCCAAGATGCAAGTTCGATTCGGTGGATTCCGGCTAGACTAGCTTGTCTTCGCCGGCGGCCCGCCCGCGGGAGCGGCGTCGAGCACCCCGCGGAGTGCCTGGACGGCACCGAGCAAGCCCATGGACTCGTAGGGCACGACGATCTTGGAATTGTCGCTGGCCGCGAACTTGCTGAGCGTATCGAGCTGCAGGATGGAGACCAGGGTCGGATCCGGAGCGGCGTCGTGGATTGCCTTGTAGACCGTGGCAATGGCCTGGCCCCGGCCTTCGGCTTCGAGAATGGTCGCCTGGCGAATGCCCTCGGCGCGCAGGATGGCCGCCTGCCTCTCCCCTTCCGCGTTCTTGATGGCGGCCTGCTTGGCGCCGTCGGCGATGTTGACGGCCGATTGCTGCTGTCCCTCCGACTTGAGGATGAGAGCCCGCTTCTCCTGGTCGGCCGTCTTCTGGAGCGCCAGGGCGTTCAAGATCTGCTGGGGCGGCGCGATGTCGACGATCTCGATCCGGTTGATCCGGATCCCCCACTTGTCGGTGACCGATTCCATCTGTTGCTGGAGTTGGGCGTTGATGCGCTCCCGCTGGCTCAGGGCCTCATCCAGGGTCATCCCACCAAAGATGGCACGGAGGGTAGTTCGGGAGAGCTGGTCAATAGCGATGAAGTAGTTGCTGACACTGAAGAGGGCCAGCTTGGCATCAACCACCTGGCTGAAGATGGTGGCGTTCACGCTGACCGTCACGTTGTCGCGCGTGATGACGTCCTGCTTGTCGCCGGTGCGAGGCGTTTCGCGGATGTCCACGAGCTGCAGGTCGTCGATCAACGGGACCAGGAACACCACGCCCGGCGGGCGCGAGCCGAGGAACTGGCCGAGCCGCTTGATGACGCCCACGTAGCCCTGCTGCACGATGCGGACGGTCCGGGCGATGACCAGGATGATCAGGAGGACGAGAATCCCGATGAAGATAGCGAGGCCCATGGTTACCCCTCTTTGTTGACTAGGTCGATGACGTCGAGCTCGGGACGGGTTCCACGACCAGCGTGGCGTTGCGCAGTGCCTTGATCACGACGGTGGTGTCCGCCTGGACCGGACTCCCGTCGGCACTGATGGCCGGCCAGCGTTCGCCAAAGATGACCAGGTGGCCCGGCCGCTCGAGGCCCAGGATGGCGTCGGTGAGGACAACCCGCTGCCCGATCATGCCCTCCGCGCCCGAGACCAGCGGCGCCTTTCCACCCCGGTGCAGCGAGCGCATCACCAGCGGGCGGAAGAGCAGGATGCCACCCACGCCGACCACACCGAAGACGAGGACCTGTACCAGGATCGGAAGCCCCAGCGCGGCCGCGAGGGCGGCGCCGACGGCCCCGGCGGCCAGGAAGGCGGCAAAGAAGGCCAGGCTCAGGATCTCTCCGACGGCAAAGGCCACCCCGACGATCAGCCAGAACCAGAACCAGCCACTCATTCCGGCCACATTGTAGTTCTCATGCGCTCACTCCGGGACCCACTCCCGCGTGAGATACAGCCAGAAGGCCAGGCCCGCGTAGCGACCGAACCGCCGGAACCGGAACTTCATCGCGCCGTCGGTCGCCCCCTTCCGGTTCGCAATCCGGGCATAGGTGGGGCGAGTCCAGGAGTCGAGGATGAGCCGGGAGTACCGGCCGAGCATCATCATGATGTGGGCGGCCGCGTAGGGGCCCACGCCCGGGAGCGCCAGCAGCCGGGCCGCCAGTTCATCGTCAGGCAGCTCGTCCGGGGTTGCCTGGCCCAGGGCCTCGAGATCAACCGTCTTGGCGGCCACCGACTGCGCCAGTCCCTTGAGGTAGGCGCCCCGATAGCCGGCTCGCACCGTGTTGCGATAAAAGGCATCACTGGCGGCGGCCATCGCCGCGGGTGTGGGAAAGGTTCGACCCCTCGCGCCGTTCGCCGGAGCGCCGGCGGCGGGCTCGCCCAGGTGGGCCACCAGCGCCGTCACCATGCGCTCAGTCGCGGACCACGCGCAGTTGGTGGTGCAGATGGTCTTCACGACGTCCTCGAAAACCGTCGAGCTCCGGATCATGCGCCCGGCCCCGGCCGCAGCCCAGGCGAGGTCAGGATCGGCGGTGGCCAGGGTGTAGAAGGACGACAGGTCCTCATCCAGCCGAAGGATGTGTCCCACCGCCCGGCGGATGGCATCACGGGTTCCGTCGGACGGCGTGATGCCCAGCACCGTGATGTGGGCCGTGGTCGCTCCCGCACGAGTGACGCGGACGGTCCTGGGTCGCTCGCCGGCGATGGGGACTGTGACCTCGAGGGTACAGGTGTGCTCGTCCACAGCCAAGGGCGGCAGCGTCGCGACGCCGTGCGAGGTCAGCGTTCGCAGGAGGTCGATCGGCTCGCCCTGAGGACCTACAAGGGGCAGGTCGATGCTGCTTACGGCTCGCGCTGGCCTGTCGGTCACAGCCTTCATGATGTCGAAGAATGGTGCCCTCGGCAGGACTCGAACCTGCGACGCCCGCCTTAGGACGGCGGCGCTCTGTCCAACTGAGCTACGCGGGCAGGATCAGCCCGGACGCCGTAGGCGAGTATACCCACGGTACAATTGGCCTCTGCCGCCTGCGGCGGCTCGGTCGGGGCGTAGCTCA
>DASPZT010000377.1:0-8400 GCA_035636135.1 Candidatus Limnocylindria bacterium
GCGAAGTCAACCGGCAGATCCTGACCGCCGCGGTCCTTCCCAGTTGCGTCCCACACGAGTCCGCGGAGCAGCTGGTCGCCGGTGACCACGTGGGCGACGACATTGGCTGCCGTCCAGCCCTCGCAGAGCGTGCCCTTGCTCCAGCCATCGGGTGGGATGGCGTCGACCGCCTCCAGGTACCAGTTTCGCGCCTGAGTGAGCCGGCTGGGTTGGGCTTTCACCTCAGTTACCTTAGCGCCCCGAGGCAAAAGGTGACCCGCGGCTCCCGGGAGACAGGGATGGCCGCGGGTCTGATCGGCAGCGAGCTGCTACCTCAACGCTGCGTCGACTAGGCCGCCGCGATACCCTCCTGGTTCGCGCCATCGGGGATCGCCCATGAACCGACCGGCGAGAGCGACCCGTCGCCGTTGACCGCAAACGCTTTCACCGATCCGCTGGCGCCGCTTTGCGCGTAGAGGAAGCGCCCGTCGCTCGACGCCGCCATGTCGACTGCGCCTGGGATGCCGGTGGCCGCCAGCGGGTTCCCCAGCACCACGGCTCCGTTGGTATTGATGGTGTACTGGCTCAGATTGGCGCTGCCGGCGTTTGCCGCGTAGTAATTGCCATTAGCGGCCGTGACCCAGCACGCGGCCCGCTGTCCGTCCGACGCGCCGGCACTGACCAGTGAGAGGCTGCCGTCGCTGTTGACGGTGTAGGTCGACAGGTTGCCGAACGCCGCATTGACGATCACCAACCGGCCGGCCGGATCGAACACGAACGCGAACGCGTTGCCGCCCACCGCCGTCGCGGTCGGGGCATCGGAGAGCCGCCCGTCGGGCGCGACGCTGAAGACGTCCACCGAGCCGCCGTGGTTGCCCTTCATCGCGATGACGAGCTGGCTGCCGTCCGGCGTGAAGTCCACCTGCGACGGCGACTGCAGAAACGCCGGGGGGTTGCCGTTGCCAAGGCCGAGCGAACGTAGCGATCCGGTGATCGGGTGCAGCGTTCCGCCCGCGACGCGATAGCCCTGGACGTAGCCGGCGAAGCCGGCGTCAAGTACGTAGGCAAGGTCGCCGTGGACGCCGATGCTGGCCGGGAATGGGCCGCCCGATGCCACGACCTGGTTCAGGTGCAGGGCATCCCCGCTGACGCTGAAGACCGAGACGGTGTTGCTACCGGCGTTCGGGGCCAGGAGCAGCCGGCTGGTGTCGTCATACGCCAGCGCGCCCTGCGAGGCCAGCGGGTCGACGACGGCGCCGGCCGCTCGTCCGCCGTTTCCACCCGTGGCGTAGGTCGCCACGTAGGTCAGGGTCCCGTTATCGCTCCGAGAGTAGGCGGCGATCGAGTTGCCCGCGGGTCGTTGGTCTGGACGAAGACGGCGTGATCTGCACCCGCCCCCGGCGCTGCTGCGTGGGCCAGCACCAGGGGGCCCCCCAGCAGGGCCGTCGCCATCGCGGCGATGACGGTCGACAGTCGGATCAGGTGTCGCATGGTTCCTCCTTGGGACGGTGGTTTCGACATGTCCGGGAAGGTGAGCCGGCGGATGACACGCCGATAACGAGGCGTCACCCAATCGACACAATCGCTAGGCCGGCAGGCTGAACCAGAACCTCGTAGTGCCCGCCTGCGATTCGGCACCTACCCGCCCGCCGGTGGCCTCGACCAGCTGCTTCACGATGGCCAGGCCGATGCCGGCGCCGCCGCGGGCGCGATCGCGGGACTTCTCGACCCGATAGAAACGCTCGAAGATGTGGGGGAGATCCTGCTGTGGAATCCCGTCACCCGTGTTGCTCACACTGACCAGGACATCGCTCCGCCCGGCCTCGGCAGCGACGGTCACCACTCCGCCGTCGGGCGTGTAGCGCGATGCATTCTGGAGCAGGTTGGCGAGCACCTGGGCCAGTTGATCGGGTTGGGCGCGTGCTGGGAGCCGGTCGGGGAGATTGAGATCCACTCGGATGGCCTTGCCGTCAAAGGCTGGGCGAGCCAGCTCGAAGGCCGCGCGCACCGAGGGGACGAGGTCGATCGTCTGAAGAGCTCTCTCACTGGCTGGCTCGGTGTCCAGCGCCAGCGAATGCAGCGACAGCGATAGGCGCACCAGCCGGTTGACCTCTTCATGAAGGGACTGGAACTGCTCGCGGCTGGGGGCGATGATGCCGTCGCGGAGCGCCTCCAAGTACCCCTGCAGGTTCGTGAGTGGGGTGTTGAGCTCGTGGGCGGCGTTGACGATGAACTCGCGGCGCATGCGCTCCTGCTGGTCCAGCGTCTCCGCCATCAGGTTGAAGGAGTCGGCCAGTGACGCCACTTCGTCCGGCCCTCTCCGTTCGACGCGTGCCTGGTATTCGCCGCGGGCGACCCGTCGGGCGGCCTGGGCGATGTCGTCAAGCGGCCCTGCCACCCAGAGCGCGAGGAGCGAGGCGAGTAGCAGGGTTACGGCTGCGGCGATCCCGGCGGCCACGATGAAGACGGGCACGACGCTGTGGTCGAACATGGCGCGGGCCGTGGCGGCCGGCTGCCCAGCCTCCAACATCAGCCGATCGAATGTGGCCTGCGCCACGCCCAGGACGCCGATCGCCATGATGGTCACTGCTACGGCCGTGACCAACAGCGACAGCAGGGCAATTCGCGCGGCGATGCCACGCGGCCGCCACCAATTCTTCCTCCCCCTCGATACCGTCATCTCCCTCCCCCCGAGGGCGAGGCTAGGGCGGTGGGGGTCGAGGCGTCCACCGCCCGGTATCCGGCTCCCCGCACGGTCGCGATGTAGCGAGGCTGATCCACCGTCTCCCCCAGCTTCTCCCGGAGGCGGCCGACATGTACGTCGATGGTCCGCTCCAGCGCATCGCCTTGCACCGGCCCGTAGAGCGCATCAAGCAACACCTGGCGGGTCAGGACGCGGCCTCCCGTTTGCACCAGCGCCGTCAGCAGTCGGAACTCGGCCGCGGTGAGGGGGACGATCTGGGTTCCGCGCCGCACTTCAAGACGGTCGAGGTCGATCGCCAGGTCGCCATGGCGGATGATGCCGCGATCGGTCGCTCGTCCGGGCGCGCGCTCCGTCCGCCGCAGGACGGCCTTGACCCGAACGACGAGTTCGGCGGGGGAGAAGGGCTTGACCAGGTAGTCGTCAGCGCCCTCATGGATGCCCAACACGCGGTCGGCCGCGGATCCCCGTGCCGAGAGGATGACGATTGGGATCTCGGTGCGCTCGCGCACGATCCGCAGCAGGGCCAGCCCGTCGAGCTCGGGCAGCATCAGGTCGAGGACGATGAGCCGCGGCGGCGTTGCCCCGACGGCCGCCAGCGCCGCCCGGCCGTCGCCGGCCGTGATCACCGAAAGTCCCTCCCGCTCCAGATAGGTGCGAACGAGCGTGACGATCTTGGGATCGTCGTCCACCCGAGGATCGGGGCAGCAGCCGGCGTCATCCTGAGAAAAGCCTACGCAGCCAGTGTGACGCTGGCATGAAGCCGGTGGCCGTGCTCGGTCTCCCTACTCACTCGCCGGAGACCGCAGAATGGTGGTTTCGCCCTTGACATAACGAACACATGTTTGTATAGTGGCGAGTGATGAGTGGGGACGAGGGGTCGGAGTACTTCCGGCAGCTGGACGTGGCTAAGGCGACGGCCCAACGGCTCCTGGAGCTCGCGCCCAGCCTCCCGCAGGAGCTCTGCCGCGAGGCAATGACTCGGCAGCGGCATATCACCGATATCCAGGAGCTTTCCTTCTCGATCGTGGCCGGGAACTGGTCCAAGACCGATGAGTACCAGGAGGAGGGCTCGATCAGCCCGATCGACTGGATCCGGCACAACTGCCGGATGGGAGCGGGCCACGCGGCCGACCGGGTGAACGTGGGAGAGCAGCTCGCCAGCCTGCCGAAGAGCACGCAGGCGCTGGCGGATGGTGAGATCGGGTTCGCGCACCTCTCATTGATCGCCCGCACGGCCAATGCGGTGGCCACCTCGAAACCAGATCAACCCTTCGACGAGAGCCTCGTGCTGGAAGCGGCCCGCGAGAGTAGCGTCGGCCGCCTCTGGCACTTCTGCCAGCACGTCCGGCATGCCGCGGATCCGGAGGGTGTGGCAGCCGAGCAGGCCGATGCGGTCCGGTTTCGCCGGCTCAACCTGAATACCTACGAGGACGGCTCCCTGGGGCTGGACGGCTGGCTGGACGCGGCCGCCGGCGCGACCGTGCGCAGCGCCCTCGAGCCGCTGGCCCGGCTGGGAGGCTCGGAGGACGATCGCACCCGCGAGCAGCGCCAGGCCGACGCGCTGGTCGAGCTGGCCAGCCATGGGCTGGATGCGGGCGTACTGCCGCGCCGAGGCGGACAGCGGCCGCACGTGCAGATCACGACCTCCCTCGAAACGCTCCGGGGGCTGAGCGGGTCCCCGGCCGGCGAGATGGAGTTCACCCTGCCGATCTCCGCCGAGACGGTGCAGCGCCTCGCCTGCGATAGCGCCATCACCCGGGTCGTGCTGGGCTCGGAATCGGTGGTGATCGATGTCGGCCGGGCAAAGCGGGTCGTTTCCGGAAGCCGGCGGCGCGCGCTCGATGTGCGCGACAGGGTGTGTCAATGGCCCGGTTGTGATCGACCGCCCTCCTGGACGGCGGCCCACCACCTGCTGCACTGGGCAAAGGGCGGGGACACCAACCTGGACAATATGGTGCTGCTGTGCCACCGCCACCACACCATGGCGCACGAGGGGCGATGGCAATTGGTCCGCACCGATGACGGCCGGCTGCTGACCGTCCCGCCTGGGCCCGGGATGTTCAGTCGGGCGCGTTCCCCGGACGAGTTCGGCGCGGCCTGAGCTGATTCCCCCTCCCGCCAGGGAGGGGCCCCTTACCGCCGGCCTTTGGGGCAGTACACCAGGTAGGTCACCAGGGCGAGGTATTCTTCCGCGTCAGCGAAAGCCAGGTGCGTCTCGGCGTCGGCGTCACGGGAGAAGAGGGCGAGGACGTGGCGGACGGCTAGCGGCTCGGCCATGCGTGAAGGAGACTGCAGAGATCTCCCTGATGGAGGCCGAGGACGGCGGCGACCTCGACCACCTCGTCGGTTGTGATCCGCGGCCGCCGGCCGGTGGCCAGGTCATGCAGCTCCAGCTCCAGGTCGAACATCGCCTTCGCGTCGTGCGGGTTCATGCCGGTAATACGGATCGCCGCTGGAAAGGTTACGGAAGAATGCTGTAGGCGATCCAGGGGCCGGCCACCCCGCCGTTCCGGTCGTAGAAGCGACGCGCGACCTGGTTGCCGGTGGCCGTGACCCAGTCAAGCCGGACGTAGCCATGCTCTCGGGCGTAGCGGCGGCTGGCGTCGAAGAGGGCCTGGCCCACGCCCTGCCGGCGCTGGGCTTCCATCACAAACAGGTCGTTCATCACCAGGATTTCGGCGGCGACCAGCGTGTCAAAGGACGCGAACAGGCTGGCAAACCCGACCAGGCGGTCATCCTGCTCCGCCACCAGCTGGACTCCCCGGCTCGAGTTGGCTTCCAGCTGGTCGAGGAAACCATGGAGGCGCGCCTCGTCCGGCTGGGGTGCCTTGTAAAAATCGAGATAGGCGCGGATCAGGGCGACGAGCGCGGGGCGGTCCGCACGGGAGGCCGGCCGGACGTCAACTCTACGCATCTCCCTCAGGCTACGCGACGGCGCAGCGTGAGGGAGGCCAGCACCACCATCAGGACGCAGAAGCCGAAGACGACCCCGGTATCGAGCTGGAGGGCAGCCCACGAGAGATCGGCGCCCCGGATCATGACGCTCCGGAGCCCATCCACCGCATAGGTGAGCGGCAGCACCTTCGAGATCGCCTGCATCCAGCCGGGCTCGCCGGACACCGGGACCAGGATCCCGCTTAGCAGGAACTGAGGCACGATCACCAGCGGGATGAACTGCACGGCCTGGAACTCGGTCCGGGCGAACATGCTGATGAAAATGCCCAGATTGACCGCCGCAATCGCCATCAGGATGGCGACCAGGAAGATCAGCCAGACGCTCCCGGCGTTGTACAGCTTCAGCACGTAGAGGCTGAAGACCAGCACCTCGGCCGACTGGATCAGCGCCAGCACCGTGAACCCGATCATGTAGCCGAGCACGATCTCGGCGCGCCGGAGGGGGGTCGCCATCAGACGCTCGAGCGTCCCCTGCGTCCGCTCCCGCAGGAAGGACACGCAGGTGATCACGAAGACCAGGAAGAAGACCACCAGGCCGATCAGCGCCGCCCCCAGGTAGTCGAGGGTATCGAGGTTGGGCCCGCCGTAGAGATAGCTGACCTGCGGGCTGAATCGCGGCGGACCGCCCTGGACAGGCAGAGCGCCGATGGCGGCCAGCACCGCCTGGCTGACGGCCTGCAGCGCTTGCTGGCTGGGGCCAGGCTGGCTGCCCTCGAGGTGGATCTCGGGACGCAGCTCGTGCTGGTTGAGGGCCCTGTCGCTAAAGTCCGATGGCAACAGAACGGAGGCGGTCAGGCGGCCATCGTGGAGCTTGCTTTCGGCCGTGGCGCGGTCCATCGCGGTGGCGGTCACCAGGGAGGACGACTCGAGGCGCGCCGCGATGGTGCTGCCCAGGGGACCACTGTCCAGGTTGACCACGCCGACGGCCGGTTGGGAACTCCCGCCGCGGAGCAAGAGGTCGAGCAATGTGAGAATCAGCAGAGGGGCGACGAACAGTAGGGCCAGCGTTCGGCGGTCGTGCCGGAATTGCGAAAGAATCCGCACGGTGATGGCGCGTACCCGGCGTGGACTCACGCCTGCTCCCCTTGGGGACGCGGAGCCTGCGCCGAGAGCTTGAGAAAGGCGTCTTCCAGCCGGTCCACGCCGGCCTGCCGGCGCAGGTCGTTGGCGCTGCCCTGGGCCAGCAGCTTCCCGAACAGGATCAGGCCCAGTCGTTGGCTGCGCTCCGCCTCATCCATGACGTGGCTGGAGACGATGATCGTCGTCCCGTTGGCCGCCATCTGCTGAAACCGGTCCCAGAGCTGAGCCCGCAGCTGGGGATCGACGCCGACCGTCGGCTCGTCGAGCAGAAGCAGCTCGGGCTGATGCACCAGGGCGCAGGCCATCGAGGCCCGGGTGCGCATGCCGCCGCTGAGGGTCGAGACCACCGACCGGCGGCGATCATAGAGATCCACGAACCGGAGCACGTCATCAACGCCGTCCCTGGAGCCGTTGATGGCGGCGAAGAAGCGGACGTTCTCTTCGACTGAGAGGTCGGGGTAGAGCGCGGCCGCCTGGGTCATGTAGCCGATCCGGGAGAGGACCGCCAGCTCGGGCATTCGCCGACCAAGCACCGTGACCGTCCCGGCATCGGGGCGAACGAGGCCCACCATGGCGCGGATCAGGGTGGTCTTGCCGGCGCCGTTGGGGCCGAGCAAGCCGTAGATCTCGCCCCGCCGGATGCTGAGGCTGATCCCATCCAGGGCGCGCAGGCGGCCGAAGCTCTTGACCACGTCGTGCACCTCGACCGCGTTCTGGGTGGTCTGGATCATGGGCGCATGCCCCGCACCCAGCTGGTGGCCAGCTGGCTGACTGCGTCCTCGAGCGTGACATCCAGGCCTAGCCGTTCCTCGACCAGCTCCCGAGTCATCAGGTGAAACAGGACGGGGCCGATGAACGACTGGATGGCCAGCAGGGGATGCATCTGCCGCAGGCGGCCAGCTGCCATCTGGGCCATGACGTAGCCGAGCACGGCGGTGAGGCCGCGGGTGAAGACATACTCGACGGCTTCGGCGGTGTCGGGCCCATGGGCCGACACCTCCATGAAAATCGCGCGGACGACGCCCATCCGACCGTGCAAGCTGCGCGCGGCGGCCAGGGCGATCGCGGGCATGACCTCGTCCGGCGGGCGGTCCTGGAGCCGGCTCAGCGTCTCGACCACCGGCTCCAGCGGCGAGAAGGCCCGCACCACCTCGCGAAAGAGCGCCGGCTTTCCGGGGAAGAGGCGGTAGACTGTCGCCCGCGACACCCCCGCGCTGGCGGCCAGCCCATCCATGGACAGGCCGGCCAGTCCGTGGCGCCCGACCAGGTCGAGGGCCGTCTGCAATACCCGGTCGCGAGTCGCCGGGTCGGGATCGACGGCCAGCTCATGGATCAGCTCGTCCCGGCTGCGGAAGTGGCGGTAGAAAGTGGCTCGGGAGACCCCGGCTGCCCGCGCTACCTCCTGCACCGACGGGCGGGCGCCTTGAGCGAAAGCAGGCCGGACGGCGGTCAGAATCCGGCTGCGCGAATCCACGATGCGACGACGCTAGATGAGCCGTCGCGTCTTGTCAAGTCTTACGTCGTGGTCGGGGTGGTGAGGTCCAGGTGGCGCTGCTTCCAGAAGTCGAGGTGGCGCCGGAGCCGGTCGCGCTCGGCTTCCATGACGGCCAGGTCCGTCTGGGCCATCTCCACCCGGGCTTCCTCCTCCGACATGCCACCCAGGCTGTGGTGGGCGGTGGCCA
>DASPZT010000378.1:0-3331 GCA_035636135.1 Candidatus Limnocylindria bacterium
CCGAGGCCCGCATTCTGGGGCGGGTATCGAGTCGCACCCGAGAGCATCGAGTTCTGGCTGCACCGCGAGAACCGGCTGCACGACCGGCTGCGCTACACCCGGCAACCCGGCGGGAGCTGGGTGCTGGAGCGCCTGGCGCCATAAGCTCCAATCGTCCCCTCCCTTAGGGGTGGGTGCAGATAAACGAAGCCCCGGGAAGACCCAGGGCTTCGGAGGAAAGGAGGAGAGCGATCTAGTGGGCAGCGTCCTTGCTGTAGACGATGGCGCTGGCATCAAAGGCGCCGCTCTGGTCCCAGCTGCCGACCGCGATCAGGCGCTCGCCAGCATGGATGTCGCTGAGGGAGCCGGGCTTACGGTGTCCCTTGCCCTGCGCTTCGAAGTACTTCGTGTCGCCGTTGACGCTGATCCGAATTTCCTTGCCATCCTTGGACGTGATGGTGATCACGTTGTCGTTCCGGCTCGTGACCTTGCCGGCGACGTGCGGACGGGCGAGGTTGACGCGCAGCGCATAGAGCTTGCCGTCGCGCTCGGCGAAGCGAACCGCCACCTGGCTGTTGACCTCGATCTCGGACCAGGTTGCGCGATCCTTGCCCCGGAAGACCTGCGTCTTGTCGGTGCGGAGGAACGTCTTGCTCTCGCCGCGCCGGTTGCGAATGGTCAGCTGGGTGTCGCTGACGGCCGTGACGGTGCCGCCGAAGCGATCCTTCTTGGCAGCCCGCTGGCCCTGGTGCTGACCCGCCGGGCTGGCCGTCGGAGACGATGCCGGAGCAGCCGCCACCCCGGTAGCGAGCGCTCCCATCATGACGCCGCTGGTTGCGATTCCTGCGATGAGTTTGCCGATCATTGGTGATTGACCTCCTGGAAGATGAGTGATGGTCTCAGTCTTGGGGAGGTCGGTGAGACGAGAGGCGGTCCAGCCTTAGAGGGGGCTGAGAAGGGAGAAGCTAAGACTCGATGGCCCGAACGATAAAGTCCCGGGTACCGTCCCAGGTCCAGCAGGTCTGCAAGGTCAGAGATGGTCGACCGAGGCCCTGCAGCGGCCAGAGTTCGGCGTTCGTCACGATGGCGGTGAAGGTGACTCGGTACAGGTGCACGGTGCCCTGCGGATCGCCGTACTCGATCAGGTCGCCCGCCCGGAGGTCGAGAATCGGGGTGAAGGTCCCCGGGTTGTGGGCCATGATGTACGTGTTATTCGACCCGGCGCAGTTCCAGCGCCAGGCCCCCCAGCGGGGCACCAGGGCCCGGCCCAGACAGTCGGAGTACCAGCCCACCGGCAGGCTGACCCCGAGGCGTGGAATAAGGATCCAGTTGGCGCCGATCGTGAGTGTCGGACTGTCCGCGGGTGCGGCTGGGGTCGTTACCAGCTGGCCCAGGGCCAGCGCTGGGCGGACCTGGCGGAACGGCCGGGGAGGCGCCCAGGAGGCCACGGGCGCCGCCCAAGCCGTCCGGGCTGCGGCTGGCAGGGTGCCGGCAGGGTGCGCGGTCAGCAGGGGCAGGCTGAGAAGCCAGATGCCCACCCCCATCGCGAACATTGCCCCCCACCGGCGGACGCGCTGTGCCACTGCTGCCGCAACGACGGGCCCTGGCGACGATTGCAGCCGTTACGCCATCGTTACACCAGGTTTGAATACCGGAGGTTACGTGGTACACTTGTTCGGACCTCCTTCGGGAGGCACGCGCTTGGGTTCTCCTCCCCGTCACGGAAACGGTGCCCTGTAGATCGCGGATAACAAAGAACAAAAGGTAGAGGGGACCGTAGGAGAAACCCTCTTGACATCGACGTTTGCCGAACTCGGGATCAGCCCACGGCTGCTGGCCGCGCTGACCCGCCAATCAATTACCAGCCCCGTTCCCGTCCAGTCGCAGGCCATTCCACCGCTCCGCCAGGGGCGCCATGTGGTCATCGAAGCCCCCACCGGCTCGGGCAAGACCCTGGCCTTCATCCTGCCCATGGTTGAGAAGTTGACCGCCTCCCCGGGGCCGGGTCCCCGCGGGCTGGTGGTCACCCCCACCCGAGAGCTCGCCATGCAGGTGGAGCGGGTCTTCAGCTCGCTGTCGAGCGAGTTGCGGAGCACGCTCGTCTATGGCGGTGTCGGCTATTCCGCCCAGGAGGCTGCCCTCCGGGCCGGCGTCGACGTGGTAATCGGCACCCCGGGACGGATCCTGGACATGGTGTCCCGGCGGCGGCTGTCCCTGAATCGGGTGCAGTTCCTCGTCCTCGACGAGGGTGACGAGATGCTCGACGCCGGCTTTGCCCCGGACGTGGAGCGCATCATCCAGGGCTGCTACCAGCCGCAGATCGTGCTGGCCTCCGCGACCATGCCCAACTGGGTGACCCGAGTGATCGAGCGGCACCTCGAAAATCCGGAGCGGATCCGGGTGGCCGCCGAGGAAGAGGCAGACCTGGAACACGGCCTGGTCCGCGTTCCGCGACTGGACAAGCTGCAGACCCTGAGCCGGCTGCTGCGCAGTCATCGTGGATCGGTCATCGTCTTCGGCCGGACCAAATACGGAGTGCGCAAGCTCAACCACGATTTGCGAAAGGCTGGGCATGACAGCGCAGACCTGCACGGCGACCTCACCCAGGGAGCCCGTGACCGCGCCATGGACAACTTCCGAGCCCTGCGGACGCACGTGCTGGTGGCGACCAACGTGGCGGCCCGCGGTCTCGACATCAGCCACGTCGACCTGGTCGTCAACTACGACCTACCCGATTCGCCGGACTGGCTGACCCATCGCGTCGGGCGAACCGCCCGGATGGGGGCCAAGGGACGCGCCTTGACGTTCCTCACCCCGGAAGACGACAAGAAATGGAGGACGCTGCGTCAGCAGGGCGCACCGGCGCTGCCCGAAGTCGACATTGCGCGCCTCGTCTCGGCCGGTGATTGGCGCTACGTGGCGGCGTCCCTGGTTGAGCCCGCTCCCCAGTCGGCCCGCCGTTCCGAGCCGAGGCCGGCCGCCTGGCCGCGCCGCCGGCGTCGTGGCGGCCGGGGCCGGCGACCGGGGTCGACGACACCACGCGCAGCGTCCGCCAGCGCCTGAGCGGAAGGATTATCGGACAAGGGCGACCGCCTCGCGCAGCGCATTGCGGCGCAGGCGGAGCCGCCGTTCTTCGCCGAGCATCTCGAAGACGCTGAACTTGACGCCGGCTAACCGGCCGGCCAGGTCGCGGTAGGCTCGATCCAGACCCTCGCGGTCGAGGCGCACCCCGAGCGTCCGGTAGAGGCCGGCGGCCAGTCGAAGCAGAGCCGGGTCGTCGTCGCCATCGGCGGCCGGTTCGTCCGCCAGATCCAGCTCCCGCTCGATGACCGGGAACTCAAAAAAGCCGATC
>DASPZT010000379.1:0-5983 GCA_035636135.1 Candidatus Limnocylindria bacterium
GGCCATCAAGTCTTCGGGGTCACCCTGCAGCTCTGGCCCAAGGAAATGGCCGCCCGCGACTTCGATAAGCACCACGGCTGCTGCTCGTTGGACGCGGTTGAGGACGCGCGGCGAGTCGCCCACCGCCTGGGCATTGCGTACTACGTCCTGAATTTCGAGCGCGAGTTTCGCTCGGCGGTCATCGACCCCTTCACCCAGGCCTACCTCGACGGTCGCACGCCGAACCCCTGCATCCGGTGCAACGAGGCGATCAAGTTCGGGCTGCTGCTGCAAAAGGCGCTGGCCCTGGGCGCCGACGCGGTGGCCACCGGTCATTACGCGCGGGTGCACGGCGGCTCCGACGGGTACCGCCTGCTCAAAGCGGCGGACGCCCGCAAGGACCAGTCCTATGTGCTCTACCAGTTGGGGCAGCGCGAACTGGGGCTGGTCCGGTTTCCGGTGGGGGGCATGCAGAAGCAGGAGGTGCGCGAGCGGGCCCGGGCCCTGGGGCTGGCCACCGCCGACAAGGCGGAGAGCCTGGAGATCTGCTTCATCGCCGATGGCAGCTATCGCACCTTGCTGAAGGAACGGTTTGCGGCACGGGTGGCGGCCGGCCCGATCGAGGACGAGCAGGGTCGGGTGATCGGCGATCACGATGGCGTGGCGCTGTACACGGTGGGCCAGCGATCGGGGCTGCGGCTGCGGACCCACGGCCCGGCCGAGGAGCCGCGATACGTGACCGCCCTGCAGCCCAAGACCAACACCGTTCGGGTCGGCACCGCCGCCGACCTGCTCCGCACCGACTGCGAGGTCGAGGATGTGCGCTGGGTTTCCGGCCACGCACCCGCCCTACCGTTCCGCGCCGGCGTCAAGGTGCGCTCGCACGCGCCCGAGGCGGCGGCCACCGTGATCCCGGTGGGCGACCGCGCGCGCCTGGTCTTTGACGAACCCCAGCGGGCGCTGGCGCCCGGCCAGGCCGCCGTCTTTTACGGAGGGGAGCGGGTGGTCGGCGGAGGCCCCATCGCGCGAGCCGCGTGATCGGCCCGGGCCTGATCCTGCTGGTCTACCTCGCCTGCCTGGGCGGCCTCTACGCGGCCATGCTCGCCCGCCGTGGACGCCGGATGTACTGGTTGGCGGTGGCCGGGACGGCGCTGGTGCTGTTCGGCCGGCTGGCCGCAGGCTTCCTGGACCGCTCGCTGACTGATCCGGCGTTCTGGGGTGGCCTGGCGCTGGCGATATTAGCCCTGGCCTTGGATCTCATCGTGCCGGCGCGCGCCCTGGTGGCCGATGGCTGACAGCGACAAGTACATGCCGGCGACCATCACTCGCCGCGTCGACCACGCCGAAGACCTCTTCAGCATCTGGCTCCGACCGGAGCAAGGGCTCGCCTTCAAGCCTGGCCAGTACGTCGCCTTCGGGCTCCACGACCACGAGGACAAGGTGCTGGAGCGCGCCTTCTCCATCGTGTCGTGTCCGGCGGAGGACCAGCTCGAGTTCTACATCGAGCGGGTGCAAACCGGCGCGCTGTCGCCCCGGCTGTACGACCTGGCCATCGGGGATGCGGTGCTGATGCGCAAGAAGGCGAAAGGGATCTTCGCCCTGGACACCGTCTCGGGGCACACCAAGCACTACCTGATCTGCACCGTCACCGGGGTGGCGCCCTATGTCAGCATGATCCGGACCCTCCTGCGCGAGGAGGCCGCCGACCATCCGTTCGGCGGCACCCTCGTCCTGATGCAGGGCGCCGCCACCTCGCACGAGTTTGCCTACGCGCGCGAGATCGAGGCGGCGGCCAAGCAGGTCTCCTGGCTGACCTACATCCCGACCATCAGCCGGCCCTGGGAAGACCCGGAGTGGAAGGGCGAACGCGGTCGGGTCGATGACCTGGTCCGCAAGTACTCGGATCAGCTGGGCCTGGCGCCAGAGGAGACGACCGGATATCTGTGCGGCAACCCCGGGATGATCGTCAACGCGCGCGGCATCCTCAAGCGGCGCGGGTTCGGCGACAAGGCCATCAAGGAAGAGACGTACTGGGCCCCCGGTGAGGGAGAAGTGGAATATTAGGGACACCCCTACCCTGACCCTCCCCCTCAGGGGGAGGGGAATCCGGCTAGAATTCCTTGGACTTTGATCACGTCCACCCCGGTGGTGATCGCGGCCTACGGTGCCGGTGCGCTGGTGCTCATCAGTGCTCTCGGCGTCGTCCTGCTGCGCTCGCTGGCGCAGGTCGCCCTGGCCTTCGTGGGGTGCTTGCTGATGGTGGCGGTGCTGGCGTGGGTGCTCGACGCGCCGGTGGTGGCGGTCGTGCAGCTGGCCATCGGCATCCTGGTGGCCGCCGGACTGCTGGTGGTTCCGGGGCTCCGGCGTGACGCCGCACCGAGCGAGTTCAGCGGCCAGCTGATCCCGGGGGCGATCGCCGCGGTGGCGATCCTGGCACTGATGGCCGTCGCACTCCTCCGCGCCACGTGGCGAACCTTTCTACCCGGGACCGGAACCAGTTGGGGAGAGTACCTGGTCGGGCTCGTGGTAGCGGCCCTGGTGGTGCTGGTCGCAGCCGTTGGGATTCTCAGCTTGCCCCAGGCTCGGGAGCGGACGACGGGCCCGATCGAGGCGCCCGCCGCCAGGCGGAAGCGGGACCGGCGATGAACGTCGGGATCTCAACCGTCCTGGGCATCTCGACCGGCCTGTTTGCCATCGGCGCCTTCGGCCTGGTGGCCAAACGCAACCTGGCGGTCGTCTTGATGAGTGTCAACCTCATGTTTGCGGCCGCGGTCCTGGCGCTGGCGGCCTTCTCGCGTTTCAACCTGGTGCCCGGCCACCGAGTCGGTGGGCAGGCGTTCGCCGTCCTGGTGGCGCTGACGTCGACGGGCGAAATCATGCTCGGGCTGGGCCTGGTCCGGGTCGCCGGTCGGCAGCGGGCCATCATGGCGGTCGACGATCTGGCCGGCTGAGCGTCGCGTGACCGGGTGCTGACCGCGCTGCTGGCTGCCAGGGGTCCGCTGGACACCTGGAGTCCGACGTTCATCGAGCTGCTGGCGCTCTTTGCGCCGCTGGTCGCCTTCATCGTCATCCTGACCTTCACCATTGACGCGCGGCGGGTGAGCGCCTGGATCGCCATCGTCTTCACGGCCTTGGCGCTGGTGGCGGCGGTGCTGGTCCTCGCCATCGAGCTCGTCCATCCGCTCCACCTGGAGCGCAACTCGACCTACCTCACCTTCTTTACCAACGAGGCGGGTGCGGCGTCCCAGTTCAAGCTCGAGTGGGGAGTGGCGGCCGACGGCCTGGCCGCCGTGATGCTGGTGGTGGTCACCGCCATCAGCCTCATCGTCCAGCTCTATGCGCGAGAGTCCATGCGCGGCGATTCCGGCTACGTCCGCTTCTTCGTGATCACCGCCTTCCTGACGTTCGCCATGGAAGGCGTGGTGCTGGCCGACAACTACTTTGCCCTGCTCTTCTTCTGGCTCCTGGTCAGCGCCTGCTCGTACCTGCTCATCGGCCACTGGTGGCAGCGACCGGCGGCGGCCAGCGCCGCCCGCAAGGCCTTCCTGGTCACCCTGATCGGCGACGCCGGGCTGCTGATCGGCATCCTCTACATCTATTTCCGATTCAATCAGCTCAACTTCCAGGCGCTGGCCCCCCAGTACGCCGGCGGGAAGGTGGGCGCCACCGGGCTGTTCATCATGGCCGGGCTGGTGCTGCTGGGGGCCTTGGGCAAGTCGGCGCAGTTTCCCCTGCACGTCTGGTTGCCCGACTCGACGGAGGCGCCCCCGCCCACCGCGGCCTTCATCCAGGCTGCCGGGATGGCCGTCGCCGGCGGATACCTGGTGGCCCGCACCTTTTCCCTGTTCCAGGTCAGCCCGCGCGCCCTGCTGGCGGTGGGCCTGGTCGGGGGCGGGACGGCGGTGCTGGCCGGACTCTGGGCTCTGGCGGAGAGGTCCCTGCCTCGCGTGATCGCCTACCTGACCATGAGCCAGATGGGACTGATTTTCCTGGCGCTGGCCGCCCGGGGCGTGGGGGCAGCGGCCTTCCAGCTGGTGACGCATGCGTTCTTTACGGCCTGCGTGATCCTGGTGGCCGCCAACCTGGTCAGCGTGATGCGCACGGACAGCCTGTTCGAGATGGGCGGCCTGTGGCGGAGGATGCCGCTGAGCGCCTGGACGATGCTGATCGGCGCGGCCGCCCTGGTTGGGATTCCACCCCTGAGCGGGTTCTGGAGCCAGACGGCCATTGCGGGTCGGCTGATCCAGAACGGCAACGCCGTCCTCATCACCCTGGCGATGGTGGCCCTGTTCCTGTCTGGACTGGCGGCGTTCCGTCTCTACTTCCTCGTCTTTTCGGGCGAGACGGTGCGCCGGCGCCGCTTCGAAATCGACCGGATTCGGGAGCCGCGCTCCCAGCTGACCACCCCGCCCGTGATCCTGGCTGCCGTGGCCATCGTGGCCGGCGTCATCGGAATTCCGCAGATCCGACGTAACGTGGTGAGCTTCGTGACTCTCCCCGCCACCGGGTCAGGGTTCTCGATCACCGTGCCCGCGGTGGCCCTGGCCACCCTGCCGGTGCTGGCCGGCGTAGTGGTGGCCTGGCTGGTCTACGGGCAACGGCTGGTGCCGGCCGGTATGCTGGCTCGCCGGCTGGCGCCCGTGTACGGCCCGCTGCGGCACGCCTTCTTCCTCGACTTCGCCTATCGCCAGTCGATCCGGCGTGGACTGGTGCCCCTGGCCCGGGCCGCGAATCGGGCCGAGCGCTGGGCCGATTATGTCCTCGACCGCGGGGGCGCGATGGCGGGGGCGTTGGGTGGGTTGCGCCTGGCACCGGCCCGTCGGGTCCAGCATTCCTGGCTAGGAATGCTCGCCGGGTTGGTCGCCATGGCGGCCCTGGCGCTGGTAGCGGCCGCCGGCTGGATCAAGGTGAAGGGATGATCCAGCTCGCCGCCCTGGCCCAGACCGCGCCTATCGGGAGCACGCCGGGTGGCGAGTTCCCGACGCTCCTGCTGAGTAGCATCCTCTGGGTCCCGACCATTGCCGCCCTCGCTATCCTCTTCTTTCCGGCACGGACCGACATCGAGCGGGACCGCATCAAGACGGTGGCGGTGTCCGGTGCCAGCCTGGCCCTGGCTCTGGCCGTGGTCATGTGGTATGGCTTCCGGGAGCAGTTCACCCAGTTCGCCTACGACGAGAACCATCCCTGGATCAAGGCGGTGGGCGCGGCTTACCACCTGGGGGTTGATGGCGTCAGCATGCCGCTGGTGCTGCTGACCACGCTCCTGTTTCTTACGGCGGTGCTCGCGTCCTGGCGGGTGCGGGAGCGCCTGAAGGAGTACATGGTTCTCCTCTTGCTGACCCAGACAGCCATCACCGGGGTCTTCGCCGCCCTGGACTACCTGCTGCTGGTGGCCTTCTGGGCCATGGCCCTGATCGCGCTCACCTTGCTGATCGCGGGTTGGGGTGGCCGGCGCCGGGTGCCGGCGGCCTGGCGGTTCTTCGGCTTCACCATGGGGGCCTGGGCCCTGCTGGTGCTGGCCGTCCTGATCATGCACTTCAAGGCCACCGCGCCCACCTTCGACATCGGGACCCTGCACGACCAGGTGTTTCGCGGAACCATCGGCGGCCTGCTGCTCTGGCTCACCGTGGCGGCTTTTGGCATCACGCTGGCCGCGGTGCCGCTGCACGGCTGGCTGCTCGACACCGTGAGCGAGGCGGGGACGCCGGTGGCCATCCTGGTCGCCGGCCTGGTGGTCAAACTGGGCGCCTACGGGCTGGTCCGGGTCAGCCTGGGACAGTTCCCCGAGCCGCTCCACCGCGTCAACACCGCGATCATGGTGATCGGGCTGATCAGTGTGCTCTGGGGTGGGCTGAGCGCGCTCGGCCAGGACAATGCGAAGCGGCTGGTGGCAGCCTTGACTGTCAGCCAGATGGGATTGGTGGTTCTGGCGGTCAGCTCGGGCAGGCAGGTCGCCCTGGACGGCGCGTTGCTGCTGCTTTTCTCCCACGGCTTGATCGTGGCC
>DASPZT010000380.1:0-6951 GCA_035636135.1 Candidatus Limnocylindria bacterium
CAGCCGAGAAGCGCCGCGATGATTGCCGTCGCCACCGGGCGTGGCAGAGCGGACGACATCCTGCCTAACTCCTTTCGCCGTAGTCCAGTTCTGGTCGCCAGTCTGTGCCTCGACCCTCGGGTGTGCGGTCGAGGACGGACCACAAGGGCCACATGAAGTCGACGTGCCGCGGGTCCTGGCCGGGCTCGGGGGATACCAGGAACAGTTCGCTGCTCCAGAAGTGGTGGATCTTCCCGTCGCGGCGGGCGAACACCGTCGCCATCGGAAGCTGGGAGCCGTCGGGCGCCTCGGCCTGGTAGTCACGGTTGTAGGTGTTATTGGCGGAGGAGAGGAGGCGTGCGTGGCGCCAGCCCCGCGATTGCGCGTGCGCCCGGAAACGCTCGATGGGTGCCTTGGCGACCACCGCGAAATTGATCCGCTGGGTGATGTGGGGCACCGCCCCATCGATTCCGTCGATGATTGAGGTGCACAATGGGCAGCCTTGCTCGAGCGGCACCCCCGCCGTGCCTGGGATGAACATGTGGCTGTAGAGGAACAGGGTGTCCTTGCCCTCCTCGAACAGCTCCGAGAGCCGGACCGGCCGTCCGGCGTTGGTGCCGGCGTCCCACTCCTCGAATGTGTAATCGCGTGGCACTGGGCCGCCGAGCGGCAGCTTCCGCCGCTGGGCCGCCACGGTCTCGACCTGGCGCCGGAGGTCGATCTCCGCTTCCAGGAGCTGGTCGCGCGCCTGGCGGTACTGGTCCGACTCGCCGGGAAAGTGCACGTCGTGCAGTGATTTCCTTACCTCGGTTGCCATGTGCCTGACTCCTTTTCTTCGTAGTGGCGCCCGCGGCGCTCTAGTAGCTGATGCCGTGCTCGACGTAGAACTTGAGGAGGACCGATACTTCGCCCCAGCCCAGCGAATTTCCTTCGAAGGACTGCCGACCCTTTGCCGTGGGCGCGAAACCGTGTTCCCACAGACGCAGCAGCGTGCCACCGGCGCGCTCCTCGAGGTCGAATTCGACCGTGGTCATGGCGTCGGCTGTCTCGCCCCACTGATAGACGAAGCGCCTGGGTGGAAGTACCTCGAGGATGACGCAGTCCCGATCCGCGTTGATGTCTTTCTCGGCTCCCCAATCGCGCCAACAGAGCGTAAGCTTGCCACCGGGTCGGAGGTCGATCTCGCTGCCGCGTGTCCCCCACCACCCGTCCAGCCCCTTGGGGGTTGTGAACGCGGTCCAGACCCTCTCACGCGGCGCGCGGATGAAGACGCTGTGACGGATCTCGGGCCCTGGTGCGCTCATGATTCCTCCTCGACATAGCGCTTCAGCCGGAGCAGACGCTGCTCCCACCGGGCCGAAAGACTCGTCAGCCAGGCGCTCGCCTCGCCCAGGGGCGCGCTCTGCAGGCGGTAGTGGACCTCGCGTCCGTGGCGCTTCTTGGCGACCATCCCGGCGACCTCGAGCGCGCCCAGGTGCTTCACCACGGCCTGGCGGGTCACTGGAAATCTGTCGGCAATGCCCGTCGCGGTCGTCGGGCCCATCGCCAGGCGCTCGAGCAGCTGCCGGCGTGTTGGATCGGCGAGAGCCACGAACACGGCGTCCTTCATGTGCAACTCAACAGTTGCACATGCGTGCCACGGCTGTCAAATTGGCGCTACGACGGCGATCAGCTCATGGCTCTGCGCAAGATCCGCGCCCGCATCAACCACACGTTGGATCAAGCAGGCTGAGATGGATTTGTATCCAGCCACTCCAGCAGCTCTAAGGCGTGCGTGTTGGGAGGGAAGATCGGGTAGAAGACATGCTCAATCCTGTCGCCGCGCACGATAATCGTGAGGCGCTTGTACAGCGGCATGTCATTCGGCGCGAAGGTCGGCAGGTCAAGGGCTTGTCCAAGAGCGAGCCTGGGATCCGATGGCATGCGGTAGGGCAGATGCAGGCGACGAACAAGCTCCTGCTGATACTCGGTTGGATCCGTGGACAGGGCAAGGATCTGCTCTGCGCCCCAGGTTTGCCGGTTGACAGGTAGATGAAGAGCACCCAGCGCCCGGCACTTACGCCGTCGAGGCGCCCCTCGGTGCCATCAGGAGCCGGGAACGCAAGCCCGGGTAGGACGCGCCCGGGAAGGTGCCGGGCAGCTCCGTCATCGACGGGGACCGGCAGGCCTTTCGGAAGGTCATCCGGTCGAGGCATCCTTGGGGCGATCTCCCTGCTGGCGCCATGAGGCGATAAGCGGGCTGATCACATTGTGTGATCGGCAGCCTAATTTCAGTAATGCACCACTGCACTCGGCGAAGGACGTGCGCGTCGTGACCGCTAGGCAAAGCGCTGGACGAAGGCGAGGGCCTTGTCGGCGACCTCGCGCCAGCCGCTGTCGATGACCAGCGCGTGCCCGCGGTTGGAAATCTTGATGATCTCGGTCACACCCGGGTTGCGCTTCTGCTTCTGGTAGGAGGCGTTCGCGATCGCCCAGGGGACGGTGTTGTCGTTCTCGCCGGAGATGATCAGCAGCGGTCCGCGGTCGGGGCGCTTGCTATCGACCTTTGCCTCGGTCCACGGGTTGAGGTTTTCGGCCGCCGCCTGGAAGACAGGCGCGCCGGATGCCGGCACCGCAAAGGTCTCGTACAGTTCCTTGGCCTCGTCGGCGCTGACCATGTTGGCGAACGCGAAGCGGAACTGGTCATAGGTGAGCGGGACAGCCCGGTTGCGGTTGGCCGGGTTGCCAAGGACGGGGGAGGCCGCCTTCAGCGCCGAGAACGGAAGCGGCAGCACGCCGCGGAAGGGCGCCGGGTCGATCGCCACCGATACGGCCGCGAGGCCGCGCCCGGCGATGATTTGGGTCAATAGCCCCCCGAAAGAGTGCCCGATGACGGCCGGCTTCTTCTTCAGCTGGCCAATCACGTCGGCGTAGTGGTCAGCGACCTGGCCAATCGTCTTGTTGGCGAAGACCTCGGGGTGCGCCTTCGCCTCCCCGACGGTCTCGGGATCATCCGGCCACCCCGGCGTCAGTGGCGTGTAGCCGGCCTCTTGGAAGACCGCGGCCCAGCGGTCCCAACTGCTGGGGAGTAGCCAGAGGCCGTGGATGAACACGACCGGCGTCAGGCCTGTCGCGTTGGCGCGCTCGACCTGCTCTGTGGTGGCGGAAGCTGTAGAAATGGACATCGGTTCCCTCCTCTATCAAGGCCGCTGCCGTCGCCTGGCGGTCGTTTGGACGGTGCTGCGCCCCTGTGGAGCGTGTCGTGTCAGGTGCGCTAGAGCCATCCTAACGGTCTCGTTCGGGAGGTCAAGTTGCAGCCGCGATATCGACAGGCTATTTCTGGGGGAGCAGGAGAAAGCCGATCATGGTTACGGCGGCGAGCGCCATCACGCCGGTTGTGGCCCAGGTCAGGGACCGGCTCAGCCACCCGCTTACCCGCGTGCGCATGATGCGCCGGTCTGATCCCAGCAGCACGATCAGGACCAGGAGGGGCGGGGCGACCACCCCGTTGATCACCGCCGTCCAGAACAGCGCCCGGATGCTGTCGATGTGCAGGAAGTTGATGGCCACCCCGGCGACGGTGGCGGCCGACAGCATCCCGTAGAAGATCAGTCCCTGCCGGGGCGAGCTCCTCAGGCTGCCGCGCAGTCCGAGAAACTCTTTGACCGCGTAGGTCGCGGAGCCCGACAGGATGGGGATGGCCAGCAGTCCCGCCCCGATCATGCCGAGCGCAAACACGATGAAGGCGAAGGGGCCGGCCAGTGGGGCCAGTGCTGCGGCGGCCTGGTCAGCCGTCTGGATATCCGTCTTGCCGTGCGCGTGGAGCACCGCGGCCGTGGTCAGGATGATGAAGTACATGACCAGGTTGGAGAAGAACATGCCGATGACGACGTCGGTGCGGGCGGCCCGAAGGTCGGACGTGCGGCAGCCGCGCCGCCGGTTCTCGGTCACGCGGCCAGCCTGGGCGAGCTCGTCGACTTCTGAGCTTGCCTGCCAGAAGAACAGGTACGGGGAGATCGTCGTGCCGAAGACGGCCACCATGGCGGTGATGAACTCCCTGGAGAATTCCACGTGGGGAACGAACGTGGCCCAGAGCACTTCCCGGAGGTCCGGATGCGCGTAGATCGCCGAAACCACGTAGGCGAACAGGGCCAGGGTCAGCCACTTGAAGATCTTGAAGATCGTGTCGTAGCTGGCGAAGATCTGCATGCCCAGGATGAGGGCGGCGACCGGGACCACCAGCCAGATGGTCTTGAGGGCACCGCGAGATAGCAGCGCTCCGCCGGCGGCGACGGCGCCCAGGTCGGCGCCCACGTTGATCGTGTTCGCGACCAGCAGGCCGAGGACGGCGAGGCCGACGAGCCACCTCGGGAACTTGCGCCGCAGGCTGGCGCCAAGACCCTGTCCTGTCTCGAGGGCGATCCGGGCGCACAGCTCCTGGACGGCGGTCATCAGGGGGAAAGTGAAGAGCGCGGTCCAGAGGAGCCCGAAGCCGAACTGGCTGCCGACTTGGGAGTAGGTCCCGATGCCGCTGGGGTCGTCGTCGCTGGCGCCCGTGATGAGGCCCGGGCCCAGGACCCGGAGCAGGCCGCGCAGCCCGCGCGGTCGATCCCGTCGGCGCGGCGGCTCGTGGGCAAAACCTGGGTCCGGCCGATCCGGGATCCTGATACGCGGACTATAACTCAGGCGTTGCTGAAGATCGGAATATTCAGGCCGTTGAGGGCCGCTGCCGAGTCGCTCGCCAGGAAGAGGACCAATCGGGCGGTCTGTTCTGGTGTCATCCGCGCCTTCAGCCCGGGCACGGCCCTGGCCAGGAGCGCGGTATCCACGGCGCCCGGGGAGAGGGCCACCACCCGGATGTTGACTGGCTTGCCTTCCACGGCCAGGGCCTCGGTCAGCCCCACAATCCCGAACTTGGCCACCACGTACGCCGCCAGCCCCGGAAACTTCTCCACGCCCGGGGTTCCCGAGAGCGAGGCGATGTTGACGATGCACCCGCCTCCTGAGGTGGCCATCTGACGGAAGGCTGCCCGCGCACAGAGAAACGCGCCGCGCACGTTCGATTCCAGGGTGTCATCAAATTCGTCGGCGGTGATCTCCGGGAAGAGCGATCGGGTCAGCGTGCCGGCATTGTTGACGAGCAGCGTGACTGGTCCAAATCGGGCCCGGCAACGCGCGAACAACTCGTCCACGTCGGCCTCGCGTCCCACATCGGTGACCACTGGCTCGGCCATGCCGCCCTGCTGGTGGATGACGGCGGCCGTCTCCTTTAGCTCTGGGGCGGTGCGGGCGGCCAGCACGACCTGGCTGCCCTGCCGGGCGAGGGCCAGGGCGGTCGCCCGGCCAATGCCCCGTCCCGCTCCGGTCACCACCGACACCTGTCCGATCACTCGCCAATCAGCGTCGCATACAAGCGCACGTGATCCTCGATCATCCGGTCCAGGTCGAAGTGCTCGAGCGCCCAGGCGCGGCACCTGGCCGGATCGAGGCCGGGGGCGCGCTCGGCCGCGGCGGCCAGGCCACGCAGATCCCCAGGCGCCACCAGGAACCCGCTGATGCCGCTGGCCACAATCTCGGGCAGAGCACCCCGGGCGTACGCCACCACCGGGGTGCCGGCCGCCATCGCCTCCACGGCGGTCAATCCGAACGGCTCGTCCCACTTGACCGGCATCAAGAGCACCTGCGCCCGCGCCATCTCGGAAAAGACGGCGGCCCGGGGGATGGCGCCCAGGACCTCGTGCTTAGCCAGGTGGGGCCTCACCTGCTCGGCATACCCGGCATCGTAGACGGGGGCAATCAGCCGAATCGGCCGACCCGCCATCTCGGCGGCGGCCACCGCCTCCAGCGCGCCCTTCTCCGGAGCCAGCCTCCCCACAAACAGCCAGCCCGATTTTTCCAGACTGACTGGAATCTTCGACCCTGGGACGCCGTTCCGAATGACCTCGATGGCGCCCACCAGCGGCTGCCAGGTGGCGGCGGCCCAGTTCGAGACCGTCACGAGGCTGGCGCCGCTTTCGGCCGCGCGCCTGGCGGCATCGGCCACCGGCCCGCTGGCCGGCGGCAAATGGAGGGTATGGACGACGCGCGTATGGGCCTCCGCGAGCAGCTCGAACGGATCGGGATCGAACGCGTGATTGTGGACGACGTCGAATTCAGAGCGGCGCCGGCGAACCTCGTACGCCACGCGCATGAAGGCGATCCGCTGCTGGGACGCCGCCGCTGCCGTGTCAGGTCCGCGCAGGCCGTGGCGAGCCGCCGCGAAAGACGCCGGGTCGATGCCCAGCCGGGGCACCTCCACGCCGGCGACCTGCGAGCCGTCAGCGGCAAAGAGGGTGACCGCGTGGCCGGCCTCCGCCAGGCCGGTCGCCAGGTCGGCCAGCAACGCCTGGCTGCCGCCCAGGAATGGATCGGCGATAGCGGAGACGAGCGGGGCGACCAGCGCCACCCTCACGGCTTGGTGACGTCGAGCCAGCAGGCATCGCGTGGCGGGTTGATTCCGAGCAGCTCGAACGGCACGATCGGTCGGTGGCTCTGCTGAAGGTGCGAGACGACGACGTCAGAGTAAAAGATTTCCGCGCATGCAAAAGCCGTATCCAGATCCCGAAAGCGAACTTCGAGCGCGCCCTCGCCCACCTGGTAGCGAAAGCCGCGGGCGATGAACCACTGAGGATCGTCGGGCCAGAGGATGGCGATGTGGCCACCTGGTCGAACGACACGGAGCAGCTCCGCAAGGCCGGCCTCGCCACCCCGTCGGGGGTCAGCCCCGAACGCCGACGCGGACACCGCCAGGTCGACCGAGGCATTCGGCAGGGGCAGTACGTCGCTGAAGCCGGCGGCCACCTCGACGTTCTCGAGCCGACGACCGTTGATCTTCTGTTGGAGAAGTGCTCGCATAGGCGTGGCCGGCTCGATGGCATAGACTCGGGCAGCTCGCGCGGCGCACAACAGGGTTAACCGTCCGGTCCCGGCCCCGACGTCGACCACGCTCGCGCC
>DASPZT010000381.1:0-4776 GCA_035636135.1 Candidatus Limnocylindria bacterium
GACTCCGGGCAGGTGAACAACGTCGATATCCCGGAGCTAAGGGTCACCCGAGATACGGATGGGATCTACGTGCTGCATGGACGCGGGCACTTCATGACCTTCCAGACAAGGGAGGAGGCCTTCGAGCACAAGCGCGAGATCGAGGCGGCTACCGGCGGCGGCAGCAACTGGATTAAGAAATAAGCCGCTTTGCGGACCTCTTCACCCTCTCCCTTGAGGGAGAGAGGGCGGGGTGAGGGTGAGACGGTCGACACGCTATCGGGTGGCCGAAGCGATCCGCCAGTGCGCGGCGATCCGGTCCGCGGACAGGGCGGTCGGGTAGATGGCGACCTCGTCGATGAGCGCGTTGGTGAAATGCCCGTCTGGCCGGCGGCCGATAGTCAACGGATCATTGGTCTGTTTCGGGACGGCTGTGACGCTGAGGCTGCTGTCCAGCTTGCCGTTGATATAGAGCTTCGCGGTCGTTCCGTCGTAAGTCGCCACCACGTAGTACCAGGTATTCAAGGCCAGCAGCTGCAACGAAGTGACCGTCGGGCCAACGTCTGCCGTCACCCGGAATTCCAGCTGGCCATTATGGTGGCTGTTGAGCAGCTGGAACCAGCCGCTGCCCGCGTCGCCGCCGGGAGCGACGTTTTTGGCCACGTAGACGCCGTATTCCATGTCGGTCGTCTTCTTGATCCACAACTCGATCGTCACGGTGTTGACCTGCAAGCTGGCTGAGCTGGGCACGCTGGCCGCGCCGCTTTTGTCATCAAAGGCGACCGCGGTGTCCCCATCACCGGCAATTGCACCCGGCTGCCCGAGCCTGAAGCCGCCCTGATAGACACCGTTGTTTCCATGGCTCGATTGGTCAGCCATGGTGGTGCCGCTCGTCTCTCCCATCCGCCAGTAGCCGACCGGTCCATCGCTCAGGACCGCGGCGATGTAGGTAGGGGCACTGGTCGGGCTCGCCGGCGTCGCGACCGTCAGGGGCCCGCAGCCCGACACGGCCAGCGCCATCAGTCCGAGCGGGACCGCCCTCCTCACCAAGATGAGACGCAGCCAGCCCGAACCCCTTGCAGGAACTGGCGAATTCAAATCGTGACGGTTGGGAACTGGTGTCAGTTCGCGATAGCGCCTAGAGATCCCCCATCCAGTCGGCCGCGTGGGGGAGGGGATGGTGTCCCTTGCTGGGTCGCAGGTGCTGGATGCGGCGCAGATCCTGCTCCCGATACAGGCGGGCCCGGCGGATGCCCTGTCGGTAACTCTTGACCACCCCCCGACTGACGTAGGCGTAAAGGGTGGTCGGCTTGACGCCCAGCAAGCTGGCGGCTTCGGTCGCGGTCAGGTAGGGCTCGCCCTGGATCTGGATCATCAGTCAATATATAGCATGTGAAATCAACTTAAGTCTATAATACCCTCGTGCTCGATCGGTCCGAGCCCAATCTCCGCCGCGACGACTTCCCGTACACGCGCGTCCCGCCATTGCGCTTTGAGCCAAACCCGGTTCCCATCGCCCTGCCAGCCCAGATCTGGATCACGGATACCACCTTCCGCGACGGACAGCAGGCGCGTGCTCCCTACTCCCCGGAGCAGATCGTGGACCTGTATCGGCTGCTGGCCGAGCTGGGGCCCGGCGTGATTCGCCAGACGGAGTTCTTCGCCTACACTCCCGCCGACCGGGAGGCCATCGCCGCCTGTCGCGCCCTGACCGGCCCGGAGGTTACTACCTGGATGAGGGCCTCCCTGCAGGACCTGCCCGCGGTGGTAGCCACGGGCGTACAGGAGACAGGCATCCTGCTGTCGGCGTCCGACTACCACATCTACCTGAAAATGAAGAAGACCCGGCGGCAGGTGCTCGATGACTACCTCGCCCTTGTCCAAGCCGTACTGGACGCTGGGCTGCGTCCCCGCTGCCACCTGGAGGACCTGACCCGGGCCGACCTGGATGGATTCGTGGCCCCCCTGGTGGCCGCTCTCCAGGGGCTGGAGCGGAAGGCCGGGGTGCCGATCAAGTGGCGGCTCTGCGACACCATGGGATTTGGTCTTCCCTGGCCGGAGGCGGCGTTGCCGCGCGGCGTGCCGAGGCTCGTGCAGTGGTTCACGAAGACGCTCGGGGTACCGTCGGCCCAGCTGGAGTGGCATGGGCACAACGACTTCCACCGGGGTGAGGTCAATACGGTGGCGGCCTGGCTGTACGGCTGTGCGGCGGCCAACGGGTCGCTCTTCGGGTTTGGCGAGCGGACCGGCAATCCGCCGCTGGAAGCGCTGATCATCGATTACCTGGGGCTGCGCGGCCAGGACCCGCGGGTCGACCCTCGGGTAATCACGCGCGCCGCGGCGTACTTCCGAGATCACCTGGGGACGCCGCTGCCTGCCAATTACCCATTCGCCGGGGCGGGCTTCAATGTCACCAGCGCCGGCATCCACGCCGACGGGTTGCTGAAGAACGAAGAGATCTACAACATCTTCGACACCCGGGCCATCCTGGATCGGCCGCTGGGGATCACCGTGAATGACCGTTCCGGGCTGGCCGGCATCGCCTACTGGGTCAACACGACCCTGCGGCCGGCAAACGGGACGGCAGTCTCCAAGGACGATCCTCGGGTGGCGGCCATCCATGTCGAGGTCCAGCGGCAGTACGATGCCGGGCGGACAACGGGGTTCTCGCCAGACGAGATGGTGCGGCTCGCCGAACGGGTGGGCCTGCCCTGACTCCCGGCTAGCAAGCAACCGCTTCCGTCCAAGTTGAACGTTCGATGGATGCGCCGCCGGGGGAAAGCTCCGCTGGACTCCCAGCGGCCCCACCGCCGGGTGGGTTCCGAGTCAACCGCTGGGCCATGGCCGCCGGCCTGGGGGGAGTGGCGGTCTTGGGCCTGGCAGCCGCGGCCATCGCGGTGTCGCTGGCCCTCAAGCCAGCCACGGCCATCGATCGAATGGTGCCCGCCAGCATGGATGGGTACGTGGCTGCCTATCTCGACCCCTCGCTGAGCCAGAAGCTGAACCTGCTGGGGCTTGCCCACCGCTTCCCTGACCTGAAAACGGATGCGGACATGACCTCGGCCGTTGACCGGTATCTAGACCAGGTGTTCGCCAACTCGGGCCTCGCCTTCAGCAGGGACATCCGTCCATGGCTGGGACCACAGATGGACTTCATCGTCAGGGCAGAGGGTGCGGGCCAGGACCAGACGGCCCCGGCGGTCGCCTTCCTGCTCGTCGCCAAGGATGATGCGCAGGCCAAGGCAGCCCTGGCCAGGCTGCGCGGCGGCCCGCTCGGGCGGCCGATGGCCTGGAGCGATGAGACCTACCGGGGCGTCGCGATCAGCGTCGGGAAGCCCACCGGCGAGTCGGTCCAGCAGCCAATCGTCTATGCCGTCGTGAACCGCACGGTGATCCTGGCCACCACCGACCAGCTGATCAGGGAGATCATCGATGCCGACGCTGGCAAGACGCCGCGCTTGATCGACAGCGTCGACTTTCGCGCGGCGCTGCGGCGCGTCCCCGCCGACAAGCTGGTCTTCGCCTATGTGAATGGACAAGCGGCGGCCCGCAGCATCACGAGCCGGCTGTCCGGGTCGAGCCGGACTCCGCTGGGCGCTAGCCTGCCTCATTTCGACCAGCTGGCCGCCACCCGGACGATTGCCTTCGCGCTGGTGGCCAAACCCACCGGACTGCTGACGGATCTCGAGGTCCAGGTCGACCCGTCGCGCCTCGATGCCGCGGCCCGCGAGGCGCTGAGCGCCTCCGGCAATGCCGCCTCCATGGCAGGATGGATCCCCAAGCGCGCCTACGGCTTTGCCGCGACCGCCACGCTCAAGGCCTCGCTGACCGCGCTGGTGGAAAGCTTCAAGTCGGACCAGCAGGCGGCGCCGCAGCTTCAGGAGTATGGCATCACCGGACCGAACGGCGTCCTGGCGCGCTTGACAGGGGAGGCCGCCATTGAAGTCGAACCCGGCCGGACGCGCTATCCGGCAGCAGCCGTCCTGATTGGGACCACCGACCCATCTGGCATGGAACGCTTCTTGCAGCGGCTGGTGGAGGCCATCGCCCCCCTGAGCGCCGGCCTGACGCGGGGCATGACGGTGCAACACACCACCTACCACGGCGCCCTGATCACCACGCTGGTGGTCGGGCAGCTGAGCGCCGAAGGCTACGCGCCCTCCTACACGGTGACCCAGGGATTCGCCATCGTAGGCTCGTCGCTGAGCGAGGTGGAAGCCGTCATCAGCGCCCATGTGAGCGGGGTCACCATCGCCACCGCGGAGCATTACCAGGGCGCGCTAGCCCAGGCGGGAGCAACCCCTGCCGGCCTGTTGTACGCGGACATTGGCGCCATAGGGGCGGCCGCTCGGCCTCTCCTGCCCTCCAGCGCGCAGCGCGACTACGACCGGAACCTGGCGGCCCGGCTGGGGCCGATCACGGCCGTGATCATGACCAGCCAGGGCGGCCCCAGCAGCCTTTCGCAGCTCGTCTTCGTCTTGATCACGGGTAGCGCTGGGGTGCCTGGCGGAACTCAAACGTAGCTGCTACATTTATGACTGACGTGTCAGTCAGCTCTAGGAGCCAGGCGTCCCTCCCCACCACCGAGAGGCAGTGGATCCGGCGCGGCCAGCTGCTGGACGCCGCCCGCCGGGTCTTCGAGCGGCACGGATACCACGCCACCACCGTCAGCCAGATCGTCCAGGCGGCGGGCCTTTCCCAGGGGGCGTTCTACCTCTACTTCCCGGACAAGAAGGCGATCTTCGCCGCCCTCCAGGAGGAAATGGCCACCCTGCTGCGCCGGCGCATTTACTGGGC
>DASPZT010000382.1:0-5190 GCA_035636135.1 Candidatus Limnocylindria bacterium
GGGCGACCTCGGGCGGCTTTCTCAAGGCGCCCATATCTTATAACGCGGCCATTCCCCAATTCGAACGGGCGGGGTAGCAGGAGAGAATTCCTGCGATAATTCATGACTGCCGCGGTGGCATTAGCTCAGCTGGTTAGAGCACCAGATTGTGGATCTGGGGGTCGAGGGTTCAAATCCCTTATGCCACCCATCCTTCCACCTGATTCATAGCCCGAACCGGGCTTGGGAGAGCGGCACCCACCCCTAGTCCTCCCTCAAGGGAGGGACAAGAAACCAGGCGGAGGACGGCCTACAGAGGCCACTAGGCCGCCACCCCCTGATCCTCGTGAGTCGCCTCGCTGAGCAGCCGCTCGACGTCCCGCCAGCTGGGGGTGTGGCGAAGCTCCGAGAGTTCGCTCATGACCCGTCCCTGGGCGTCGAACACGGCGTCGTGCACCTGGTTTAGCCGACTGGCCGACGTGTCGGCCAGCTCCTCCAACAGCACCGGGTCGTGGGCCGCGGCGAACGACACGATCAAGGTACGCAGCTCCGTCGGAAACAGCCCGTCTCCGCTAAGCCTCAGCTCCTCCAGCTGCCGGAGCAGCCAATCGAGTGTGGCCAGCCGCCAGCGGGCCAGCCGTTCCGGCGCTCGGCGCAACTCGAACTCCGTCTGGGCCGCGACGGACTCCAGGGCTGTCGCGTCATACACGGTCGCGGCCGGGGCCATCACACCCCCGCTCCGACCAGTGCCCCGCCCGAAGACTCGATGCTGATCTGGCGGAATGGCTGGACCATCTCCCGCGGCGAGAGGACGGACTCCGGCGCGCCGCGACGGTACGGACCGGCTGCTTGCCACGCGGCGTCCTGCTGCTCGAGGACCTCGGCCACCAGGCGCAGCAGCGCCCGCCGGCTGGGGAACGTGCCCACCAGCTCGCACCAGTGGGTAAGCTCGCTGGCCAGCCATTGGGCGTTCGTGGACCAGATCTGGCGCCGATGCTCCGGCGGGAAGCCGAAGTAGGTCAGGCACGCCGGGTCGGCCTGCCGCAACAGTGTGGCGAGCCCCGGGTTGCGTCGAGCGATGCGCCGCGTCACACGCTCGACGGCTCGGCGGGCGGCCTCGCGGTCGGGCTGGGCGAAGATCCGCCGGAGCGTCGCCGCCGCGAACGGGCGGGCCGATGCCGGAACGGCCTCGAGGGCATCGCGCAAAAAATGGGTCAAGCAGCGCTGCCAGGCGGCTCTGGGCAGGGCCGCCCGGAGCGCCAGCTGCAGCCCGGCATGATCGTCGGCCGTCACCAGCCGGACCCCGTCCAGGCCGCGGCGGCACAGGTCGCGCAGAAACTGCAGCCAGACACCGGCGTTCAGGTCGTCGGTGACATCGGCACCCAGCACGTCCCGGTGGCCAGACCCGCGAACGCCGATGGCGAGCACGACGGTCGCAGGGCGGACCGAGCCGCCGGTTTTCACGGGCACCACGACTGTCTCCAGCAGAAGGTATGGGTGGACCCCGCTAATCGATCGACCGAGAAACCCGAGGAGCGACCGGTCCAGCTCATTGGAGGCCTGGCCAACCGCTTCCCTGGTTATCCGTTTCAGGCCCAGGACGTCGGCCAGGGCGTCGACCGCCAGCGATCCGGTCCGGTGCAGGTAGGCGTCCTGGATCGCGCACAGAAGCGCGCGTCGATTCGGCTGTCGGAGGTCCAGTCGCCGGGAGCCTTCTCGAGCCACCTGGGCCGGGGCGAGCAGCGAAACGTTTCCGCCGCGGACCTTCCAGTTGCGCTCTGGAAGGCTCTGCGCGGTGAAGAGGCTGCGTGCGCGACGGGCCCAGGGCTGCCGGGTCAGCGGCCGTTCTGAAGCACTGATCATGCCCAAAGCCTAGCCCGGGCTGCCGCACTTCTCGCCCTGCGTCCGCGTTACCTAGGCATCCGGCAAATGCAGGGCTGCCGGGTTGCGGCTTTGCAAGAGATGATGCGTCCGAGCCGTTAAGTGAGTTGGCCCTGTCTCCTCGCCGAACCACTCGACAGGTGCCGGCGAGGGAGCGGCCAGCAATGCGGCTGTCCATCCGGCACCAGATCGTTGGACCGTTTGTCGTGCTCGTGGTCTTCGTTGGGATCGTGGGCACGGCGGTGGTCATGACCCATGTGGCCGCGTCCACCGAGGAGCAGTTCGACGGGAACCTGCTGCGGGCGAGCATGCTGGCGAACGATCACCTCGCCCTCCTGGAGGCCGACCGGCTGCAGCTGTTGCGGTCCGCCGCCGATACGCAGGGCGTGGCCGAGGCGCTGAAGGCCGGCGACCGGGCCGGTTTGCGCCACCTCCTGGTCCCGGTGCTGGCCAACGTCGCCTCGCCCGACCTGACGCTCCGAGTCCTGGACCAGCATGGCCGCCTGGTCCTGGCGTTGCGCGGAACCGACGCCAGCACGGTGTCCGAGGGCAGGGGATCGGCCGACACCTATGACGGCATCCCTGACGTTCAGTCCGTCCTAGCCGGTCGTCGTGACGCCGCTGGCGACAAGTACGCCTTCCTCGCCCTCGACGGGCAGGCCGCGGTCGCGGACTGGGTAGGGCCGGTTCGCGCTGACGACCAGACGGTGATCGGCGCCATCCTGCTGGACCAGCCCCTCTCCAGCATCGCGGAGGGGATCCGCGTGTCCCACGCCAGCGATCTCGCGTTCTTCGACGCCGGCGGGCACATCCTCTTCTCCTCCCTGCTCGGTCAGACCTCCTTGGCGCCGGCCGCGCAGGCGGCGGTGTCGAGCGAGCATCCAGTTCGCATCATCGAGACCATGGCGGGCCACGCCTTCGGTCTGCTGGTGAGCGACTGGCGCCTGCGCAGCCGTTCGGTCGGCTACCTCGGCGTGGTGCTCAACGCCGACGCGTGGCAATCCGGGCTCAGTCAGCTGCGACTGTTCCTGGTTCTGCTTTTTGCGGCCGCCTCACTGCTCGCCTTGTTGGTGGGCGTGGCGCTGGCGCATTACATCACGCGGCCAGTCGACGACCTGGTGGGAGCGATCCGCCGGGTGGGCACCGGCGATCTCCGGCATCGCGCACCTACCGGTCCTCGGAACGAGATCGGGTACCTGGCGTCGGCGTTCAACGAAATGGCGGCGGGACTGGAGACCAAGACCCAGCAACTGGAGCGCGCTTACCTCTCCACGCTGGAAGCGCTCGCCCGGGCGCTCGACGCTCGGGATCCCTTCAAGTTCGAAGGCTCGTCCCGGATCGCCGCCATCTGCCAGGAGATGGCGCTGGCCATGGATCTCGCTCCCGATGAGCGGCAGGCGCTTCATCGCAGCGCCCTCCTGCACGACATTGGCGAGCTGGGCCTCGATGACCGGATCCTGCGGAAGACCGGCCCGCTCACGGAGGACGAGTTCGCGACCATCCAGAGGCACCCGGTGGTCGGGTACGAGATGCTGAAGGACCTGCCCTTTCTCGCCAGCAGTCTGGTCGGCATCCGCCATCACCACGAGCGCTGGGACGGCACCGGGTACCCGGACCGGCTCAAGGCCTTCGCCATTCCCCTTCTGGCCCGCATCCTGGCGGTGGCTGATGCGTTCGATGCCATGACGTCCGACCGGGCACACCGCAAGAGCTTCTCCTTCGAGTTCGCCGCGCGCGCGCTCCGAGCCGGAGCTGGGAGCCAGTTTGACCCAGCGGTGATCGATGCCTTCGATTCGCGCGCCGAGGTGATCATCAATCGGATGAAGGAGCTGGGAAAGCAGCCGACCCCGCACGCGGGGGATATCCGCTCTCTGGAGGAAACGGGATGAGCGTGCTCCGGCGGTGGGCCATCCGGATCGGGACGGCCCTCGGCATCACCCTGGGGTTCTGGGTGGTGGCGCTCGTCTCGTCGACCATTCCAGCCCTGACCGTCCTCAGCATCAACGTGCACGGGCTGAGCCTGGCCGACTACCGGGTGACCCCCCTCCGGCACTTCGCACCGCTGTCCAACCGGGTTATCCAGGATGTCCAGCAGGACCGGGCGACCGCTGGCGCGAGTCCGATTCCCACGGCAACCCCCAGCACCACATCCGTGCCTGGGCCGGTTCCCACCCCTACGCCGGGCGTCCTGCCGAGCGCCACAGCGACCCCGCCTCCTCCCCTCCCGTCGCTTCCCCCGCTGCCGACGCCGACCGTACCGCCGCTCCCCACGCCGACCCTGCCGCCGCTCCCCACGCCGACCGCTACCGTCCTACCACTGCCGACCCCGACCCTCCCGCCGCCGCCTCCGGTGCCCTGAACGGCCGCGGCCGCAAGTTTTAGGGAGACAGAGCCGGCGCCCGGTTGCCACTAACCGCACTCTCAGTTCGGGCTGGAGGTCGGCAAGAAGAACTCGAAGGGCCCCTCATCCAGGCCGGTGCAGGTCCGCTCCCGGTGCCCGCCACCACCGGCACCTGCGACCTGGGTGGGCAGGCAGAACAGGAGATAGGGATCCTCGTACACGGCAGTCATCCCTCGGAAAACGAAGAAAGGGACGGCGGTGCGACGGCGGACGGACGAGGCAAAGGGGGAGCCGTTTCCTCGGCTGATCGCCACTCGCTCGTTGACCGCCTGGCCGCTCTTCATGGAAGAAGCCTATCGACCGGGGGAGTCAAACTCGCCCTCATTTGGCACCGTCTCTGCCCCCTGCAAACGCAGCGGAACCGCGTCGGGATCTACGCAGCCGGCTTGGCCGAGGCTGGGGCCACTGGGACCCAGTACTCGACTACCGCGCCTGTGCCTGGCGCGCTTTCCATCTGGAGCCAGCCACCGGCCATTTCCGCGCGCTCGCGCATGGCCGCCAGTCCGAGGTGTCCTGGACGGGCGCGAGTCGCTTCCTCCAGCACGCAGCCGCGTCCATCGTCCTGGATGTGGACCAGGATGCCGCCGGGCTGGGATGCCAGTGAGACCGTCACCTTCGTCGCCTGGGCGTGTTTGCGGACATTGGCCAGGGCCTCCTGGGCGATCCGGTAGATGATCGCGCGGGCCTCCTGACTCAGTTCGCCTTCCAGGTCCTCCTCGACCTCATAGTCCGGGCCTCCGTCAGCGCGCATCTGGTCCAGGTACATGCGGATGGCCGGCGCCAGCCCTTCCTGGTCGAGCGCGACCGGCCGCAGGTCGAAGAGCAGGCGCCGCAGGCGCGTGATGGCCTGGTCGATGGTGAGATCCACCTGGGCCAGCATGTCCAGGTGTCGCTGGTCCCTGGTCTCCGCCCGCAGCAGATGGAGCCGG
>DASPZT010000383.1:0-6295 GCA_035636135.1 Candidatus Limnocylindria bacterium
CGGGCGAGCCGCGAACATGATCGGCTTTCTCGTCCAGCGGCGCCAGGGCCAGCTCGCGGTCGTCCGGCGTTGCGTTGAGAGTCACGGGCCACCTCCTGGTGGCTGAGGGCAGATCCGGCTGGCTCGGCAGTTTAGAAGCCGACCTGCTGGCGGATGAGGACGACGTGGATGCGGCCGGGCAGTTCCTGGTGGATCTCCAGGATCTTCCCGACCGAGCTGTGCTGCCCGTAGGCGGCCTGCGCGCGGGCGTCTTCCAGCGGCAGGCTGTGCTGGTAGATCCGCTGGTGCGCCGCTTCCAGCGTGGGGACGAGCTTCTGCGCGCCGGCGACGAAGATGACGCTGGCGGCGCCCCAGGCGTAGGAGGCGAGCTGGCTGCCCGACGCCGACGCGATGACGAGGGTCCCGTCCCGGGTGATGGCGTGCACGCTGCCGAGGGCGTAGTCGGGCTGGCCGCCGATCGCCTTCATCTCCTGCGCCTGGGTCGCGAAATCCAGCGCGAGCATCTTGTTGCGCGCCGACTCATACGGCCCGCCGTCGTTGATCGCACCGGCGATCCCGGTCTCCTCCAGCGTCACCGAGGTGTTGGTCATCACCGACGAGCCGTGCGGAACGCGGGCAAGGACGGCTTCGCGCGCGGCGTCGAGGTTATCGACGACCTCGACGCTGAACCCGTGCTCTTCCAGAGCGGTGACGGCCGACGCGAGCGTCTGCTCGTCGGGCAGCGTTGTGAAGCGGTCAGGTGTAGTGGTCGTGCTCATGGCCGGTCCTCCCTTGGGCGACGGTTCAATATCGGAGGCGTAAGCGGACTTTACCCCGGTTATATTCCGGCCGTAGGGTGGGACCCATGAACCAGCCCGTGACCTGGGGATCGCCGCACGCCGAGCGCGCCGACGCCGCGCGCAACCGGCAGCTTCTGCTGGCCACGGCGTGCGAGATAATCGCCGAGCAGGGGGCGGACAAACTGACCATGGACGGGCTGGCCGAACGCGCGGGCCTAGGCAAGGGAACGGTGTTCCGCCGGTTCGGCACCCGGGCGGGGATCTTCCAGGCGCTGCTCGACGACGACGAGCGGGCCTTCCAGGAGCAGGTGCTGTCCGGATCCCCGCCTCTAGGCCCTGGCGCCGCGCCGCTGGACCGGCTGATCGCGTACGGCCGCGCCAGGACCGACTTCCTGATCGGGCATCGCCAGATCGCGCGGGCCGCGCTGGACGGCAGGGAGACGGTGCCAGCCGGATCGCAGACGCCCATGTCGCGGGCGCACATCCGGTTCCTGCTCGGGGAGATGCGCCTCGGCACCGCCGACCTGGACGTCCTGGCCACCCAGCTCACCGCGGCCCTGGACGGCCCGCTGCTGCTCTACCTGTCATCCGCCATCCTTACCCAGACCGATCCGCAAGTCTCCGAACGCCTCGGCCGAGGCTGGGAGGACCTGGTCCAGCGCGTTGCGCGCGAACAGTGACCGATCCGCCGAGCGGTGAGATCCCGGTGCCGTCGGCCGCCACGAGGCCACGCTCATGACCATCGATCATCCGCACGCGGGCGCCCTGCCTGGGTCACATCCCTGCTGATCCACCGCCGTGCTGGCCACCGTCGCCGCAACGCGTAGGCACGCCTTCCCCGCCAGCCGCCCGCCCCCACCCGCAGAAGCTGAAACCCCGACAGCACAACGCAGGCCAGAACCCATCGGCCTACCGCACACGCGAGCAGCTCTGCTTCCGCGATCTCTCCGCTGCCACGGCGTGGCTGGATGAATGTCCTAGTGATGCCGGGGCACTGTGCCTTGTGACGCCCGGCCCGATCGACGATCCTGGCCGTGGACCACCAGATCCGCTCTCTGGCCAGAGGAGGGGACCGGGCATGCCGGCGGCGCCGGGTGAAGCATTGCTTCCGTCCATCCTCGCTGCCCGCATTCCTTTCACGGCGCGGGTCGGGGCTGGCCGCGGCAAGCGGAGGGCGGGTTCATGGCGTCGCTGATTACCGGCCGGGTCCGGTCCGGTTGACCCCCCTGGTGGGCCGCCAGCGCGAGCTGCAGGATGTGGTTGACAACTTGTCGCGTAGTCGGCTGCTGACCCTGACCGGACCGGGAGGAACCGGGAAGACCCGCCTGGCGCTTGCCGCCGCGGTGGGTCAGCTTTGGGGCCAGCTGCGCAGGGCCGTGCGGGCGAAGGTCGCGCCGTCCGCTGCCGGTTTCGCAGCCGGGCCGTCACGGCGGCCAGCGATACACGCCGCGCTCGGCCCGGAGCCGCGCCGGGGCAGCACCGCCTCGAGTTTGATGACGTGCTGCCAGTCGTCACCAAAGTCGTAGTCGTAAAACAGCCTGTCACCGGCATCGCCAGCACCTCATCGAGGCGCACATCTTCCTCGGGGACCCCCACCTCACCTTCATCCACCTGGAAAGGGCACAGGTAGTGCTCGGTCTCGGGATCGTAATGCCCCGGCCAGGAGCCAAACTGATGCAGGTGGCTGTCCGTCCAGCCGAACGCTACCTGGATGATCTCGTGGACCTGGTCGAGAAACAGGTCTGACGCCAGCTCGAGCCGCCGCCAGAGCGGCGGCCTGGTCCCCCTTGAGGTCGATCCGGACGCGGTAAGTGACGACCTCGCACCCGTACCACCAGCCAACGTCGACTCGGGCGAGGTCCTCTTCTATCCAGCCGGGAGTTCATGAGCCGCGGCGGCGCAGGCATCGAAGAACGGCCGTTGATGCCGCACCCGCCGGTTTGTCCGCGGCCCTCAGGCAGGCAGCGTGGAAGCATCGGTGGGGCAGGCCCGGACCGAGGAGACCGCGGTGATGCCCGACGTGTTCGCGCCCTTGTTGATCAACACCGGCCCGGTTGGTCCCGCGGTCCGAGCGAAGTGGCGGGTGAGCAGCTTGTCGAACTCCTCGGCGCGAAGCGGCCGCGAGAAGTAGAAGCCCTGCCCCACCTGGCAGCCGAGCATCTTGAGCTCGGCGGCCTGGTCCTTGGTTTCCACGCCCTCGGCCACCGCCGATATGCCCATGGCATTGGCCAGGTCGATGATGGCACGGACGATCGCCGAGTCCACCGGGCTCTCGGCGACGCCCTGTACGAAGGTGCGATCCACCTTTACTTCGTGCACCGGGAACTGCTTGAGATACGCAAGTGAGGAGTGGCCGGTACCGAAGTCGTCGATGGCCAGGCGCACGCCCAGCCGGTTGAGCTTCTTCATGACCTCCCGAGCACCGGAAAGGTCTTCCATGACCACGGTCTCGGTGATCTCGAATATGAGCAACTCCGAGGGCAGGCCGGTTGCATCGAGGGCCGCCGCCACCTGCGGCAAGAGCCCATTCTCCTGAAACTGGCGGGGTGAGAGGTTGACGCTGATGGGCAGGTCCACGTCCAACCGGTCCCGGATCGAGCGCACCTGCCGACACGCTGTGTCCAGAACGTAACGACCGAGCGGCAGTATCAGCCCTGTCTCCTCTGCCATCGGGATGAACCTCATGGGGCTGATCAAACCGTTCTTGGGGTGGCGCCACCGCACCAGCGCCTCTGCGCCCACGATGTGCTGCTCGTCAAGGGAGTAGAACGGCTGGTAGTGCACCTCGAGTTCATCTCGCTCGAGCCCTTTGCGCAGATCGGCCTCGATCTGGAGCCGCTCGGAGGAGCGGCTTCCCATGGAAGCTTGGTCGAACACCTTGTAGATGCCGCCCCCGCCCTTGGCTTTGGCGTCGTACATCGCCACGTCGGCGTTGCGAAGCACGTCGTCGGCTGTCTTACCTGGCTCTGTAAGGGCGATGCCGACCGACACGCTGGCAACAAGCTCGTAGCCGCCGGAAAGCACCATGGGCTGTTCGACGGCGGCGCAGATGCGCCGCGCTGCGGAGACCGCCACGTTCACTCCAGCCACGTCCTCCAGCAGCACCACGAACTCGTCGCCGCCGAAGCGAGCAAGCAGGTCGTGACTCCGCACCACGCCCTTCATTCGGGCCCCGATTGCCACCAGGAACCCGTCGCCGGTCACGTGACCAAGGCTGTCGTTGATACTCTTGAAGCGGTCCACATCGACAAAGATCAGGGCGTGAGTCTTGCGGTCCAGGGCTGACCGCCGCAGCGCCTGTTCGAGGCGCTCCACCAGCAGCCGGCGGTTCGCCAGGCCGGTGAGGCTGTCGTAGAAGGCGTGATGTTGGAGTTCGTCTTCGAAGGCTTTGCGTTCGGTGATGTCGCGAAAGGCGATCACCGCACCTGACGGTGTGCCGTCGCTCATGACCGCAGAGGCCGTATATGCAACCGGGATGGTGCCGCCGTTCTTGCCGGGGAACCGGGCGTCGTCCTCCCGGATGGTGCGGCCCGTGCGCATGGCCTGGCGGGCCGGTACGAGCAGAAAGTCGGGCGCCGTGAGGGCGCCATCGCTCACCGGGTCGTCGATCGTTATGTTGAGCGACGGCAGCTTCATCATGTCGGCCGCGGCCCGGTTGACGAAGGTCAGCTTCCCGTCTGCGTCTATGGCGCAGACGCCTTCTCCGATGTTGAGGGTGATCGAGGAGAGCCTCTCGCGCCCGACATGGACCTGCTGGTATAGCTCGGCATTGCTGAGCGCGCCGTTGCCCACGGCGGCCAGCGCCCTCAGCAGGCCCCGATCGGCGTCGTCGAAGGGCTCATCCCGTCGCCGGCCCGACGCCACCAGCCACTGCTGCTGATCGGCAACGGTCATAGGCGCCGCCAGCTGACCAGGGCCCGGGTCGTCAGATGTCAGGGTTGCCTCCGGGCTGCGAAGCAGCCGCCGTACCGACTCCAAGATCGTCTCGAGCACCGCCTGCTGCCGCAGCCCCCGGTTTGCCTCCAACGTGACCTCGTACAACCCCTCCATCCGGGCGCGGTCATACAGCGCCGCGAACCGGGCGCTGATGAGCCGGCGCTCCACGACCAGGCCCGGGATTGCCAGCGCCACTGCCCACAGATGAGCCTGTATCGCCATTGCCAAGACCACGCCAACCAATGCTCCCGCGCCAGCATGTGTCACCTGGATCGGAAGATCGCTGGTGAACTCTCCCCAGGTCGTGCCCATCGAGACCACGACGCCGGCCACGAGGAACGTATTGATGACGAAGTACACTCCCACCCCGAGCATGATGGCTGCAATCTGACCTGCGGTGAGGGAATTCGAGGGAGCAGCGATACTGCGGCTCACAGCCAGTCCCAGACCCGCCGCGATCAGAACTTGCCCAACATTGAAGGCCGACTTGAGAAGAGGACGTCGGCGGGCGACCTGAGCCAAGACGGTCGCCAGGGCAAAGGTCCCCAAAGTGACCAGCGGTGGCACGAGGAGGGCAAGGATCACAAAGAAACCCTCGTCCATATTGAAGGCCGCGGATTCGCCTCCCCGGTACACCACGACCGGCCACACCCAGCTCCCCAGGGCAAGAGCGCCCACCGCAGCTGCGACGATCCATTGGCTCTCGTCGACGTGCCCGGAGGCCGATTGCCTCCATACGGCGACGATCAAGGTAAGCGCACCACCCACGACCGAAGCCGCGACGACGGCCCGGGTAGCAGGCGATACCTTCATAGCTTGACTACCGCATCGGGGCACATGTCAGCTCCATGCTGAGCTGTTCCAGGCCCAACTGTTCCAGGCAGAGCCGTCCCAGGCAGAGCCGCTCCAGGCTGAGTCGTTCCAGGCCCAGCCAGTCCAGTCTCTGCCATTCCACGCTGCGCCGTTCCATGCTGCGCCGTTCCACGCTGCGTCGTTCCAGGCCCAGCCGTTCCAGTCTCCGCCGTTCCACGCTGTGCCGTTCCACGCCCAGCCAGTGGTTGGCGGCTGATTCCAGGACTTCCCCGACCACAGGTTCTTGTTCCATGTGTCGACGGGGCGGGTGGGCGACAGCGAGACCGTGGTGCCACGCGAGATCGGGGTCAAGCTGCCGGCCGACTGGTTGAAGTTCATCGGCCCCGAGGTGGCCGCGGCGTAGGCGTTGAGGGCCCCGTGGCCGTCGGCGAAGGGGTTGCCGACCGGGCCAGGGTTGGTATTGCCGAGCAAGCGGGCCTTTATCTGATTGGGGGTGAGACCCGGGTTGCCGGCCAGGACCAACGCGGCCGCCCCGCTGGTGATAGCCGCGCTGAACGAGGTACCCGAGCCGACGAAGTTCGCCGAGCCGATCCGCGCCGAGGGGTAATTGTTGTAGATCGTCGAGCCCGGCGCGGCCAGGCTGACAACAGACCGGCCCGAGGTGACCAGGTCAGGCTTGACCCAGCCGTCCGGCGAGGTGGGCCCGACACTGCTGAAGTCGTTCATCTCGTCGTCGGTGATCGACGCCGTGGCCATGTCGTCCAAGG
>DASPZT010000384.1:0-3215 GCA_035636135.1 Candidatus Limnocylindria bacterium
CGGCGTGACGGGCAACGAAGAGATCAGCGCCTCGCCGTCCGGGGCGTAGAAGGCCAGCGCGCTGGACTGCGAGTCCTGCCCGGCCTCGGCCTGGAGGATCCCCTGGGAGATGTCCGCCAGCGACTCGCCCAGCAGGATCGCCCCCACGACCAGTCCGCCGGGCCCCCGAATGGGGCCCGCCCAGTACACCATCGGACCGGAGGGGTCGGCAGTGAGGAACACGTCGCGGTCGCCCAGGTTATCGGCGGCGCCGGCCAGGACCCGCTTCACCGTGGGGTCAGTGGCGTAGGCTGGTCGGCTCGATCCCGCATCGCGGTCCGTCACCGGTAGTGGGATGGCGAGTAATTCGTCCCCGTGTGGGCCTAGCACTCGCATGGCGATCTTCGCCGGCTTCGCGTTGGCCTGGATCGGCTGCAGCAGATCGGCCAGCCTGGCCCGGTCGGAGGCAGTCACCGCGTCGGCCACGCCGACGGTGTCGGTCGCGGCCCGAAGCTGGGCCAGACGGTCTGCCTCCAGCACGGCCAGATGGTCAGCCGCCAGCAGGCTCGCCCGCAGCAGGCTGCTGTCAAACTCCGCCGCCGCCGTATCGCTGGCCTCCCGCATGACCACACTGGTGCCGAACACCCCGATGAACAAGACCAGCACCACGAAGGGCGCAATGATCTTGTACCGAATGGAACCGCGCGGGCCCGGGACGGCCTGCCGGCGGGCGGCAGGACCCCGGATGCTGGGACTCACTACTCTGGCAAACGGATGCCGGGGAGACGTCAGCTGGGCTGATCGGGCTATTGCCAGTGCCCAGGGGACCGAACTGGGTCTGAATAGGGACGTCTTGATATCAATGTAACCTACTGAGTGACTACCACAACAGCTGATGGTTCCACGCTCTAGCTCGCCGAGCGGCGCGGATGGACAGCCGCAAGGCAGGGCGAGAGGTTTGACTTGCACTGCCATGCGGCGCTGGCGCGTGTCCGGGTTGTTCGGGGTGTTCGCGCTGGCGGCGCTGGCGCCGGCCCCGGGGTGGACCGCGGACGCCGGCGGTTCGTGCTCGATCGCCTTCGGGGCATACGTTGATGGCGTTCCGGCGTCCCTCGATCCGCTGACCCAACTGGAGGGGAGGGTGGGGCAGCAAGCCGCCATCGTCCACTGGTCGCAGGGCTGGCAGCCGGACGCCAATCCGACGCTGGACGAGCAGCAGCTGCGAGCCGTGCGCGACCACGGCGCCTGGCCATTCATCAGCTGGCCGCCGGAGGCTGTCCCCCTGGCGGACATCATCGCCGGCGGGTGGGATGAGTACATCGACCGGTGGGCTACCACGCTGGCGGACTACGGCGACCCGGTTTTGCTGGCGCCGATGCCTGGCCTGGACGACGCCCGGCACTCCTACGCCTGGAACGGGGCCGGCAACCGCGCCGAGGACCTGGTGGCCGCCTGGCGGTACCTCCATGAGCGATTTACCAACGCCGGTGCGAACAATGTGCTCTGGGTGTTCGATGTGGCCGGCCAGCCAGGTGCGCCGCTGGTTCGGCTGTACGCGGGCGACCCGCAGGTCGACTGGCTGGCAATGGAGGCTTACAACGGGGGTTCCGCGATGAACCGACCGTGGACGCCGCTGGCCGACCTGGTGTCGCCTGCCTACGAGCAGCTGCTAGCCCTCAGCCACGACAAACCCCTGATGCTGAGCGAGTTTGGATCGGTCGAGGCGGGCGGTGACAAGCCCCAGTGGCTCCGGGAAGCGGGCCGCGACCTGCCGGGCAGGTTCCCGCAGATCAAGGCGGTCGTCGCCTTCAACAGCATCGACCCCGGGCGGCCGGCCGCCGACTGGCGTCTTGAAACCTCCCCGGAATCGCTGGCCGCCGCGCACGATGCGTTCGGCCCCGGAACAGCCTACTGCCTGACGGCGGGGGAATTGACCGGCGACGGCCTGGGCGGGCTGTCCGGCCCGGGTGGCCCGTTGCACCGGACGCTTTCGCTCGCCATCCCGCTGCTGGCGCTGACGCTGCTCTTCGTGCTCGCGGTGGGCGCCAGCAAGCTGCCCCGGCCGCATCTCTAACCCTCGCAGCTCAGGGTGAGGGACATTATGGCCTTGACCCTCCCCCCAAGGAGGACGCGACATCGCCGGGACGGAGATTCCTTCTACACTCTCGGCGTGAGAGAACGCTCTATCGGCATCGGCCTCATCGCGCTACTCGCCGCCGTGCTCAACCCGCAGAACATCGGGATCGTGATCATGCTGGGCGTGATCGCGATCTTGCTGGATGAGCGGTGGCACCCGGCGCCAACCGAGCCGAGTCAGCCGACGCGGCGGACGACTGACAAGAAAACTTAGCCCGAATCCACCGAAACAAACTCGCATCTTGGGCGCGGATGCGAGCGATCCGTGCGTTGGCTCCTGCGCGCGCTCTCTATGAAACGGGGCCCGTTGTCAAGTGGTGTGGTCATGGCGGCCTCGCGGGTGACGGGCTGGGAGCCATGCTCATCTCTCTATGGCATCCTCATGGGATGACGAGGTTGGATGGGAGCGTGCTCCGAGGGCGCATCTCAGTTAAGGGCCGTCATGCGGCCAGAACGCGCGGGGCGCCTCTCGGAGCGAAGGGTTGATGGCGAGTCAGCATGTACCAGATGGCCTCCGCCAGCTGGCGGGCGACATCGACGGTGGCGACCTGGGCGCCGCGCTGCCGGCCGAGTCGGCGCTTGATGGTCTGGTAGCGGGCCTGATACCCCGGCAGCCGGGCGGCGTGTTGGGCGGCTTCAATCAACGCCCAGCGCAAGTACTTGGGACCGTGCTTGGTCAGGGGGCCGCGATAGTCCCGCTCGCCGGATTGCCTAACCAAGGGACACAGACCCGTGTAGCTAATCAGCTTGGTGGGCGAGGCGAAGCGGTTGATGTCGCCGATTTCGGCGGCGATGGTGTAGGCCAGCACCCAGCCGATCCCGGGCGCGGTCCGCAGCCATTCCACGTAGGGATGGGTCGCTCCCAGCTCGTGGAGTTCCCGTTCGCATTGGTCGATCTGGCGGTCCAGGTCATCGATGAGGTGGAGGGCGGCCGTCACCGTCCCCAGCCAGGGGTCGGGCAGGGCCAGGGCGGCCAGCAACCGTCGCCCCTCCACCCCAAACAAATCGGAGACCGGACAGGGGTGGCCGAAACTGATCAAGGTCTGATGGATCCGGTTCTTGAGGGCGGTGCGATGGTGGACCAGGTGCAGCCGCCAGTG
>DASPZT010000385.1:0-2577 GCA_035636135.1 Candidatus Limnocylindria bacterium
ATCGACACCCCGTGCTTCCATGCACCGAGGAAGAGGCGGCGGCTACCGACCTTGTAGGTCGGGATCTTGTACGAGAGCACCACGGAGGCGTCAGGATGCGCCTCGAGCACCAGCCGGTGGAGGCGATCAAACAGGGGCCGATGCTCGGGGGCGATGGCGTCGATATAGTCCCGCACCGCGGCGTCCATCAGGTCATTATCATCGGCCGGGATACCCCCACCCCTACCCCTGCCCACGCGGGAAATCCCGCAACCCTGACCACAGTGGCTCCCCGCAAGGGGGAAGGAGGAGAGTTCCTGCCCTCCACGCCAGGCGGGATGGTGACTCTGCTTATGCCTCGTCGAGGCGGACGACGGCGTAGGGTGGCAGTTCCAGGCTCAGACGGCCGTCGCGCACGGGCGTCACCGTCCCCGATGCGCGAAAGCGCTCTGGCTCGGCCATGGCCTGGGGGGCCGTTTCGTCGGTGAGCTGTCGCACGCGGACCTTGCCAGCCTGGAAAGGGCCGACCGTGGCCGTCTGGGGCCGCGGCGTCAGGTTGGCAAGTAGGACGTGCGTCGTCCCGTTGGTGCGCAGCGCCAGGCCGTCGACCAGCAGCGGCTCGGTGGCGGTGGCTTCGACCAGCTGCCCGGCCTTCAAGTCGGCCAGGTCGCGGAAGATGTGATACATGGGGAACACGACTTTGGGGCTGGAGGGGAATCGCTCCGGCATGGCGGAATCCGCATCCACCTCGACCACGCCGCGCCAGCCGCTGGTCTCGTAATAGGTGATCGATGCCACCCGGCTCTGCGCCAGGTACTTGACGCTGACCGCCGTCCAGCCGGCGCCGAGCAGTGACGCCTGGCGCACGTCCACCTGGGGCGGCAGCCCCCCGGGCTCGGGTGGACCGGCCGGATACGGCCCGTTCCGCGCGGCCAGCGTGATCGGGCTCACCGTGATGGTGCGATCTCCGCTAAAGGACCGCGTGGTCTCAACGGTTGCCACCTGGGCTTCCAGGTTTTCGACCAGCGACTCATCGTCGCACGCGTGCACCTGGGGATTGACCGAGTACACCACCCCGTCCATCGCTTCGACCTCAGGGCGGCCTCGGTTGATTTCGGCGAAGAACTGGTTGGTTCCCCCGATGAAAGGCGCCGCGCCCACCGCGGTCTTCAGTCCCTCTTTGGCCAGACGCACAAACCGGCCGGGCGTCGCGCCCTGGCCGGTGCTGAACGCCTTGCCGCCGTAGAAGACGAGGACCCGCGCCACAGGCGGCCGCGCCGAGGCCAATTCCTTGGCCAGCGCGGCCAGCTGGGCTTCGGCCTCGTCAGTCAGGAACAGAGCCAGCTCGAGCTGAGCGCCAAGTGCCCGAGCCGTTTCAATGCCCCGGGTGAGCTCCTTCTGCCAGGACTCCGCAAGGTACAGGTCGACCCGCACGTGGTCGGGACGCAGCATTCGAAGCTGGTCGGCCTCTCGAGCCGAAAGGGATCCCCCATGGCTCGCCATGCCGAAGCCGATCGTTGGAAGGGACTGGCCGGTTGACCGGCCAAGATCGAGGCGGGCTTCCGGTGCCGCCACCGGCCTGGCTGGCTTTCCGGCTACCGAAACAGACACCACCTGGTGGAAGCGCTCCCCGCTCCGGGCATCCATCGGCCACGGGATCGACAGCGGGGTGCCGTAGCTCTTGTAGTTGCCATCGGTCCAGTTTCGATGGTCCTGCATCTCGAACAGGTCGCCCTCGAAGGCAAAACGCACAGTGAGTCCGCCGTCGTGATCGATCTCGAGCGCGTCATACGGGGGGAACAGTGCGGTCAGGCGCCCATTGTCATTCCGCTGGGGCTCGACCAGCTCCGGCAGGACGCCGCTGGACGGTCCCTCCGGGCCCCGAGCCCGGTAGGGGCGCCCCGCCTCCTGCGGCGGGTGGTGGATGTTGAATCCAATCTTGCAGTAGCGAAAGGCGCCGTTGGCCACCGCATCCATGGCGTACCGGATGGTGCCATCGGCAGTCCCGGTGATGGTGCCGTCCCAGTCGACGTCGATGCTTTGGTACTGATGGTGGGCACGCAGGCGGACGGTGAAATGATCGGGAGCAATGTCGTAGCTCACGTCCGAGTACGAGGCCGGGATGGTGTTCCAGACCTCGTCGCGCACCGCCACGTAGATGCGGCGCACGACCTCCACCCCGTCCACCTGGATGTAGCGCAGGTCGCCTTCTTCGAGCAGGGCCGTCAGCCGGCCGGCGCGGAGCTCCCGCCGTTCGACGGGCGGAGCGTTGCGCCCGTGCCAGAGCTGGAAGCGAGACAGCGTCACCATGGACGGACCTCCTTGGCCGGGAACGGTTCCAGTACCGACTGCCGTTGTAGCATCCGTTCTCCGGTCTGTCAACGTTCATCCACCCGCCAGGCCGCTCGCAGCCCACCGCGTCCGGGGGTCAACCATCGAGATCACGGCACAGTTCCCCGCCGATTGACGCCGGGCGGGGCTGGGCCCTATAGTGCTGGAAACGTTTGCTGACCGGGGGTCCGCGAGCATGGGAGTTGAGAGGGAACAGCCCTCCCAGAGGAGTAGAAGAGGTATGGGAGCGAGGAAGGCGTTCGTCCT
>DASPZT010000386.1:0-11246 GCA_035636135.1 Candidatus Limnocylindria bacterium
ACCTTGAGCACGACGACATCGTAGTCCCGCCCGGAGAGAGGGTCAAACGCTACCCTTAGCCCGGATCCACCGGACGGACGAAGCCGATTGGGATGCGGGGCGAGACGAGCCGAAGGAGGCGACGAGCACGTGAAGGAGCGCCCAAAATGCGAGCTTGTCTTTGTGGATTCGGGCTTAGCCCGTTGAGAAGACCCCCACACGCGCTGACCGCGATCCTGGTAGGGGCTGGTATCACGGCCTGTCAATCGTCCATCGGCGTCGGTCCCTCCCCCTCGCCGAGTGCACCGAGCGCACCGAGCGCGCCGAGCGCGCCGAGCGCATCCCCGGTGCCATTGCCGACCTGCGCCGCCGGGCCAGCCGCTCCGGCCGGCGCGCAGCCCATCCTCACCGGATTGCCCGCCCCGGATGACCTGGCGTTCGATGCCCAGGGCCGGCTCCTGTTCAGCGATATTCAGGCGGGCACCGTCTCCCGGCGCGAACCGGACGGGTCAGTCCAGACGCTGGCCCGGGGCATCCGCAACCCGGAGGGGATCGTGGTCCAGGCCGACGGCACGCTGCTGGTGGCCGAGCAGCTGCTCAATCGGGTGGACGTGGTCGACCCGCAAACCCACACCGTGGCCAGCTGGCGGGTGTTCCCCAACCGGACCGGCCGCGACGGGATTGATGGGCTCGGTCTGGATCGAGCTACGCACGACGTGGTTCTGCCGGATAGTCCGAACGGCGTCGTCTGGCGGCTGCCGAGCGACGGGTCGCGGGCGACCCAGATCGGTCAGGGCATGGTCCGGCCGGTGGGCGCCGATGTCGATGTGCACGCCAACGTCTTCGTGGCCGACGAGGGCGGCGCCATCTGGAAGATCGCCGGCTCGCCGCCCACCCAGGTGCGGGTGGCCAGCCTGCGCATTCCCGATGACGTGCTGGTCGATCGGAATGGGGCGTTGATCGTCAACACCCTCGGGGATGGAATGGTCCACCTGGTGGGCGCCGATGGCTCCATCACCAGCCTCCTCAGCGGATTGCGGAACCCGCAGGGCATCGCGCTGGACGGCGCCGGCAACCTCTTTGTGACCGAGTTCGATGCGGGTCGCATCGACCAGCTGGTGCGGGCATTCGTACTGGGTCCGGCGTCGGTGACGCGGGTTGATTCCACCACCGTGACCATCTGTCCCTCCGTCCGCCGCGCGGCCGGCTACGCCCTGCCACTGGCGGTCTCGCTGGCTGATAGCCACGGCGGACTGCAAGCCGTTATCGCCAGCCTGCCGGCTGCCGGCGATACCTCGGGCGCCATTGCCATCCGCATCGACCCGGCTGACCACAGTGGCGTGGTCGAGCTGCGCATGAGCGACGGCGACCGGATGCTGGTGCAACACATCGCCCTGCCGCCCACGTCGTAACGGCCAACAGACGCTTCCTATACTTAGGGCCATGCCGCTGACCAAGGCTGGTCTGGAAGACGTCGTGGCCGCCAACTCGGCGGTGTGCGAGGTCATAGGATCAGAGGGCCGGCTCACTTATCGCGGGATCGACATCCACGATCTGGCCCAGCATTCATCCTTCGACGAGACCACGTATCTCCTCTGGTTCGGCCACCTCCCCGAGCGCGGCGCCCTGGAGGGTTTCAGCGCCGAGCTGGCGGCGAACCGGCAGGTGCCACACGAGGTCATCGCCCTGATGAAGGCGTTTCCCCGGACGGCCCGCCCGATGGACGCCCTGCGCACGGCGGTCTCGGCACTGGCCTTCTACGATCCGCAGGCCCAGGACAACTCGCGGGAGGCCAACGTCGCCAAAGCCGGCCGGCTGACCGCCCAGATGGCGACCCTGGTGGCGGCCTCTGAGAACATCCGCAAGGGCCGCGAACTGATCGCGCCCACGTCGGCCGGCAGCCATGCGGCGAACTTCCTGCGGATGCTCTTTGGGAAGGAGCCGGACCCGCTGGTGGTACGGGCCATGGACCTGGCACTCATCCTGCACGCCGATCACGAGCTCAACGCCTCCACCTTCGCCGCCCGGGTGACGGCGGCCACCCTGGCCGATCTGTACGCGGCGGTCGTGTCGGCCATCTGCGCCCTGACCGGGCCCCTGCACGGCGGCGCTAACGAGCAGGTGATGAAGATGCTGAAGACAATCGGCGAGGTGGGCCGCGCCGAGGCCTACGTGACCGAAACGCTGGCGGCCCACAAGAAGATCCCCGGCTTCGGCCACCGCGTCTACCGAACCGAGGACCCGCGCGCCACCCACCTGCGCCAGATGTCGAAAGAACTGGGCGAGCGTGCCGGCGACACGCGCTGGTACGAGATCTCCCGCCGGCTGGAAGAGGTGGTCATGCAGCAAAAGCACCTCTACGCCAACGTCGACTTCTACTCGGCCACCTGCTACTACTCGATGGGCATCCCCATCGATCTGTTCACGCCGGTCTTTGCCGTCAGCCGGATCGCGGGATGGGCTGCCCATGTCCTCGAGCAATACGCTGATAACCGGCTGATCCGGCCGCGGGCGGAGTACGTGGGCGAGCGCAACGTCCCCTACGTGCCGATCGACGAGCGGGTGGCGGCCGCCAGCTAAGCCCGGATCCACCGGGCCTGCCAAACTTGCCGGAACGGTTTCGTTATATTAGGTAACCGTCCGCCCCTGCTCCCGGAAGGCGCAGGACCGGCAAAAGGAGGTCGTTTAAACTCGTCCTGCTGCTGAACGCCTCACTTCAGCCGCTGAACGTCATTAGCAAGCGGCGCCTGGTCATCCTGCTGACCAAGCAGCGGGTCACGTTTGTGGATGACCTGGCCCGGCAGCTGGTGGAAGAGGCGATGGCGCGTCGCTGCCTGGGCGAGGACGTGGTGATCGTCCGCCTGCTGACCAACATCCAGATCCCGCGCCGGATGCTGCGGGCCAACCGGCGAAACCTGCTCCTGCGGGACGACAACACCTGCCAGTACTGCGGGAAAACGATGCCCTCCTCTCAGCTCTCTGTCGACCACGTGGTCCCCACCTCGCGGGGTGGCTCCAGTCGCAGCTGGGAAAACCAGGTGATTGCCTGCCGCCGTTGCAACGGACGAAAAGGCAACCGGCTGTTGAGCGAGGCGGGGATGCGCCTGGTCCGCTCGCCGCGCGCCCTGACCCAGGAGTTTGCCCACCTGATCTTCCTGCGCTACCCGGAGCTGAAGCGGGCCTACGACCGGCTGCTGTCCAGCTCCCGAGCCATCGCGTAAAGCCCGGTAGACCCCGCTCGAAAGTTTCCGCGCGCTCCTCGGTTATCCAGCTTGTGCCGGTCCGGCTGCTTGCCCTGTTCGCCCATCCCAGGGACGCCAGCCTCCTGACCGGCGGTACGCTGGCCCGGTACGCGGGGGCGGGCTGCGAGGTCATCGCGGTGTCGGCCACCCGGGGTGAGGCGGCCCCTGTGCTGCGTGGGATGGCCGCCGGCGATGAGCTGGGAGGTATGCGAACGCGAGAGTTCCAGGCCGCCGGGCGGATCCTCGGGGTTCGGGACGTGGTGTCACTCGACTACGCCGACGGCGCTCTCGCCAGCCTGGAGCCGGAGCTCCTGGAGGATCTCTTCACCGACCTGATTCGCGCCGTCGAGCCGGAGGTGGTGGTGACCTTCGGTCGCGACGGGCTCACCGGGGACTCGGACCACCGAGCGGTCCACGCGGCCGCGTCCGGCGCCTTCTTCACTGCCCGGACGCTGGCGGGTGACGGATTCTCCGGACCGGCCAAGCTCTACTTCGCCCTGTGGCCAGAGCCGCATGCGGGGCGGGCCATGCGCGTGCTCGAGACCGGCGGCGTCCCAATCAGCGCCATCCCGGGGGTGCGGGGCACGATCGAGAGTGCCGCCGGGGTGAGCACCATCATCGATGTGCGGGCCAGCCTGGGACGCAAGCTGGAGGCCATCCGGGCGCACGCGTCGCAACTCGATCCCGCCTTCGACGGCATCGATCCGGCGCTGCTGGCGGACCTCTGGGGGCAGGAGTTCTTCGCCCGGGGCTTCCCCCATCCCTGGATCACCGGGGTGATCGAACGCGACCTGCTGGCCGGCCGGGCGTCGGGCGCCCCCGGCGAGCGCCAGGCGAGCTAAGCTCGGCCCGGATTACGTATCGTGATAGCTCTATTGACATGTTTGCCCGAATGAGGGTACAAGGGATGAGGACACGTCAGATAGCCCGGATGCGGGCGATAACGGAGGAATTGCATGGGAATCCTGCTCTTCATCCTGATCGGTCTGATCGCGGGAGCGCTCGCTGGTCGGGTCGTCAGCGGCCATGGTTACGGCATCCTCGGGGACATCATTGTGGGCGTCATCGGAGCCTTCATTGGCGGATGGCTCTTTTCCCTCGTTGGGATTGGCGGGGGCTCATTGATCTGGCAACTAATCGCGGCCTTTGTCGGCGCCGTCGTCCTACTCTGGGTCATCCGTCTGGTCGCCCCCAAACACATCTAGCCGACTGACTCAGCTCCTCTGTCGGTGACGGCGGGCGCGTGACGCGCCCGCCTTTTCCATTGCTCCGGATCCCGGATACTGTCCGGGTGCTCCGACTGATCGCCGTACTACTGCTCGCGGTGCTGGCCGCGGCCGGCTACACCGCGTACGCGGGCGTCCGGGTCTATCAAGACCTCGGCAGCGGTCGTGACCACCTGATCGCCGGTCAGGCCGACCTGGCCGCGGCGGTGAAGACCGGAGACCTGGCGACGTTACGCACCGCCGCCACCGAGCTGGAGGCCGCGGATGCCGACTTCCAGCGTGGATCCGTCCGGTTGCGGACGGATCCGGCCCTCATGGCCGGGGCCCGCGTGTCGGCCGGCCGGGAGCAGGTGGCGGCGGTGATCCACCTGGCGGCGATTGGTGATGACATGGCCCAGGCCGGATCGGCGGCCGAGCAGGTCGCCGAGGGGGTGTTCACCCTCCGGCAGTCCTATGCCGGTCGGACCCTGACCCCGACCGACCTGGCCGCCCTCGCCCACGACGCGGACGCCCTGGCCCAACGCTACGCGGCGGCGGCCGTCACCATTGGACAGCAGTTGCTGCTGGCTCACCACGAACGCGCCCAGGTCATCACCACGGCGCTGGTGCCGCCCCTGCGTGCCGCCTACGACCAGGTCGACATGGCGCTGGCCGCGGCCGATGAGGCCTTCCGGCAGTTTCAGGATCCCAAGGGCCTCCTGTCGCAGTTTCTCGGCCTCACGCTCCCCCCGTGATTCGGAGTATTTCGTGAAGCCTTGACGGCCTGTGGCAGGGGTGCGACCGTTTTGTAACGGTTCCCGTCACAGGGCTCCCACATAATTTGGGCGTGCCCGCCGTCCGCGGATTGCCGCGTAAATTGCGCCCCCTGGTCAAGGACCCCGACGAGAGCCTGATCACCGCCAGCAACGAACGTCTGACGGGGCTGTTTCGGTGGACCCTGCTGATCTTCGCCGTGATCCTTAACAACCTGAACACTCAGGTCAGCAGCCAGGCGCAAGGCCGGATCAATGCCATCCTGGCGATGTGGGGCGTGGTCTGCCTGACCAGTCTGGGTGTCCTCTTCCTGCGCCACCGCCCGGGCCGCCTGTTTGGCTATGTCACGACTGGGGTCGACTTGCTGGTGGCGACCATGGTCACCTACCTGTCGGGCGGCTACGTGAGTCCGCTGGCCAGTACATTCTTCCTGGTGATCACGGTGTCGGCCCTCCGCTTCGGGGTGGCCGTGTCCCTGCTCTGCGCGCTCCTCGTCGGCGTCCTCTACCTGGTGGCCGGCGCGGTGGCGCCGCTGCAGGAGGGGAGTTATTTCGCAACCGTCGCCAGCGAGCGGGTGGTCATTCTGCAGAAGCTGTTCCTCTTCGTCGTGGTGGCGGTGGTGGGTGCCGTGATGGCTCGCGCCCTGGGCCAGCATCGCGAGGTCGTGGTGCGGCGGGACCTGGAAGCCAAACTGATGACCGAGGTCAACATGGCTTTGGCCAACGCCATCGAAGCCAAGGACAGCTATACCCGCGGCCACTCCGAACGGCTGGCCAAGCTCGCCGGGGCCTGCGCCGCCCGGATGGGCCTCACCCCGGATGAGGTCGGGGCCGTCAAGCTGGGAGCCATCCTCCACGACGTGGGCAAGATCGGCATCCCCGATCGGATCCTCCGGCAGTCGATGGCGCTTACGGAAGATGAGATGGCCTGGATGCGGCGCCATCCCCAGATCGGCGCCGACATCATCGCGCCGGTGGAAGGCTTGCACCACGTGGCCCCGCTGATCCGGCACCACCATGAGAAATGGGACGGCTCCGGGTACCCCAATGGGCTCAAGGGCGACGCCATCCCGCTCGGCTCTCGCATCATTTCGGTCGCCGACGCCTTCGAGGCCATGGTGGCGGACCGTATCTACCGGCCTTCGCTCGGCTTGGCGAAGGCGATGGAGGAGATCAGGGTCGGCAGCGGCACACACTTTGACCCCAAAGTGGTCGAAGTCTTCGTGGACATGATCGACCACGACACGGTCCATCTCCCACTGCCCACCCTGGAAGAGGGACAGAAGCCTATCCCTGCCCGTCCGGATGAAGCCGCCGCCCGCACGGCCGCGTGAACCGCCTGACCCCCTGATCCGGCCAGCCGGATATTCATACTTCTCGCGTGGAGATCCTGCCCGGCATCTTCCAGTTTCAGCTGCCCATGCCGTTCGAGCTGCGGCACGTGAACGTCTATCTTCTTCGCGACGGCGACGGGTACACCTTGATCGACACCGGGCTGCGGACCGATGAGTCGCGAGGCGCGCTGCACGCCAGCCTCGAGGCGGCGCACGTCGGGCTGGAGCAGATCCGCCGCATCCTGATCACGCATATCCATCCCGATCACTTCGGCCTGGCGGGGGAGTTGCGCGAGCGCACCGGGGCGGAGCTCGTTATCCACCGCCTCGAGGTGGCGCTGATGGAGCCCCGCTACGCGAGGGCGGAAGACCTGGTGCGCGAAGTTGCCCGCTGGCTGGAAGTCAACGGCGTCCCGTCCGAGGAGCGCGATTTCCTGCAGACCGCCTCCATGGCGGCCCGCGAGTTCGTGTCTGTGGTCAGCCCCGACGTCTTGCTGGAGGGTGCCGAGCGGCTGGCGGTGAACGGCGACGACCTGGTTGTGGTCTGGACGCCCGGCCACTCACCGGGACACTGTGCTTTCTACTGGCCGGCCCGCAAGCTGCTCTTTTCGGGAGACCATCTGCTGCTCAAGATCAGCCCCAACATCGGGCTCCATCCGCAGTCCAGCGCCGATCCGCTGGACGATTACCTGGCGTCACTGCGGCGGGTGGCGGCCCTGGCCATTGACGAAGTGCTGCCGGCTCACGGCCCCAGCTTTCGGGAGCCGCGCGAACGGGTCAGCCAGATCCTCCAGCACCACCAGGAGCGCCTGGCCGCCTTGCTGCGCCTGGCGGCCGCGCCGCAGACCGGGTGGGAGCTGGCTGCGGGACTCTTTCCCGGTCTGGCCCAGCGCGGCGTTTTCCATCAGCGCCTGGCGCTCCAGGAAACCCTGGCCCATTGCCAGTCGCTGGCCCAGGACGGCCGGCTGATCAAACGGATCGATGCGGACGACCGGGTTCGGTGGGTGGCCGCTGCCTAGCGGCTGGCTTCGACGCGGGTAACAAAGTCGATGACCAGGCGATTGACCTCCTCGGCCCGTTCAGACTGCAGTTGGTGGCCCGCCCCGTCCAGCACCACCAGGTCGGACCCAGCGATGCCGGCGTGGAGCTGTTCCGCCCGGTCGATCGGCACCATGCGGTCCTGCCGGCCGTGCAGGATGAGGACCGGAGCGCGGATCTCCCCGAGCCGGCGGCAGGAGTCGTGGTGGCGGACCGCCTGGTCCTGGCGGTGGATCGCGTGCAACGGCATCTTGCCGAAGTGGGTTGCGTCCTCGGCCACCCAGTCGGGCCTCGCCAGCAGAAAGTCCACGCTGTACAGGTTTGCCAGTCGCTTGTGCGGGCTGGCGCTGACCCGTTGGGCATCCTGCGCCGAGAGCGGAGTCAGGGTCGCCGGCGGACCGCAATGGGTCGCTCCCAGGATCAGGCTGCGCATCGCTTCCGGGTGCGCCAGCGCCAGCGCCTGCAGGATCATGCCGCCCAGCGAGAGGCCGAACCAATGGGCCGAGGTCGCGCCGGCGGCGGCCAGCACCGCCAGCGCGTCTTCGGCCATCAGGCGGGTGCTGTAGGGCACGTCCGGCTTGTCGGATTGACCGGCACCGCGGTTGTCGAAAGCGATAACGCGGAAATGGCGGCTCAGGACCGGGACCTGTCGCCACCAGGCGCCGTCGATGGTCGATGTCTTGCCTCCCACCAGGACCAGCGGCACGCCCTCGCCGGCGCTGATGTAATGCAGCCGCGTGCCGTCGGCGGCGGTCACAAACACCACACCAGTGTCCCGGATCGGAAATTCATTGGAAATTCATCGGCCTGGGCGGCCGGGCGCCTGCGGCGCTGCTTTCACAAATGAACCTCCGATCCGGGACACTAGAATGCCGATATGGAGGAGGGCGCGGGCCACAGCAACCTGTCTGGGCCGGCCTGGCAGGCTCTGCAGGGCCTCGATCCCACTGCCGAGGACGAAGCGGCGCTCACGCTGGCGGCCTGCCTGGCCCTCGCGGAGCAGCGGTTCCTGCTGCTGTACCGTCAGGTCCTGACCCGCTTTGGAGAACCCGACGGCCGCGAACTGGGCGCTGAGGCCGACATCCTCGCCGACGCCCATCACACGCTCAGCTTGCTGCAGGACTCGCTCCATGCGACCTCGCGCCGCATGCTGGACGTACTCGACCGTGTCAGCCGCGAGTTAGGCGAATAACAGGAGGCAAGGATGGCTCAGCAGAGAACGACCACCATCACCGCGGAGGCGGCCGGCATCATCGCCCTGGGCGGCGATCTGCCGGTGCGGCGGATGGCGTTTGGGGCGATGCGGATCACCGGCGAGGGAATCTGGGGAGAGCCCGACGATCCGGAGGAGTGCCAGCGGGCGCTTCGGCGGGCCATCCAGGTCGGGGTGAACTTCATCGACACTGCCGATTCGTACGGTCCGGAGGTCAGCGAGCGCCTGATCGCCGAGGCTCTGTATCCCTATCCCGAGGAGCTGGTGATCGGGACCAAGGGGGGACTCGTGAGACCAGGCCCGGGCCGCTGGGAGCCCGACGGCCGGCCGCAGCACCTACGCAAGGCGTGCGAGGGGAGCCTCCGGCGGCTGCGAGTCGACCAGATTGATCTCTACCAATTCCATCGACCGGACCCGAAGGTTCCCTTCGAGGAGTCCGTGGGGACCCTGGTCGAGCTCAAGCGCGAGGGAAAGATCCGCCACATCGGACTCTCGAACGTCGATGTCGATCAGCTGGAACGGGCGCAGCGGATGACCCCGATTGTGTCGGTCCAGAACAAGTACAGCCTCACCGATCGCTCGTCGGAGCCGGTGCTACAGGATTGCGAGGAACGGGGCCTGGTCTTCATCCCGTGGCGGCCGGTCGCCGATAGCAGCGAACGGCAGGGTGGGCCGCTGCATGAGATCGCGAGCCGCTACCGCGCCACGCCATCGCAGGTGGCTCTCGCCTGGTTACTCGCGCACTCTTCGGCAACGCTGCTCATCCCAGGGACGTCGAAGGTCGCGCACCTGGAGGAGAACGTCGCGGCCGCCGGCCTGAAGCTCACCCCGGCGGACCGGGAGTCGCTCGACCACCTCTAACCAGCGACTGAGCTAAGCCCGAATCCGGGCTAAGGCTTCCGGGCGCGGATGTAGGCGCTGGCGATCTCTCCGTCGCCGGCGGGCAGCCCGGCTTCGCCGGGACCGAAGGTCTGCGTGATCTCGACATCCAGTTCAACAAAACCGGCCGAGACCAGGGCCGATTCGTATGCGGCCACCGGGATCGTCCCGGCCACGCAACCCGCCCACGCCTCCAGGGCGCCCTTCACTTCCGCCGGCAGCGGCTCCACCTCCACCATATCGGCGACCGCCAGCCGTCCGCCCGGTCTGAGCACCCTGAAGGCTTCCCGGAGCACAGCGCTCTTGTCCGCGGCCAGGTTGATGACGCAGTTGGAAATCACGACGTCGGTGGAGGCATCTGGAAGCGGCACCGCTTCGATGGTGCCCTTCAGGAAGGTCGCGTTCTGGACGCCCGCCTTGGCCTTGTTGGCGTTGGCGAGGGCGAGCATCTCGTCGGTCATGTCTAGCCCATAGGCGTGACCATCGGGCGCCACCCGGCGAGCCGACAGCAGGACGTCCAGGCCGGCCCCGCTGCCGAGGTCGAGCACGATCTCGCCGGGGTGGAGCTGCGCCAGGGCGGTGGGGTTGCCACAGCCCAGGCTGGCGCCGGTGGTCAGGCCCACCTCCGCCAGCTCTGACGTCACGTAGTCCGCCTCGTGAATGGGTCCGGAGATGGCGTGGGTGCCCCCGCAGCACGCCGAATCGCAACAGCCGCCGGTTTCCTGCATCTGGATCGCAGTCCTGGCGTATCGGCTGCGCACCGCGTCGCGGATCGAGTCCATGTCCGACCTCCTGAGTGGGAGTTCGCCGTCTCCATCGACAACGATCTATGCCAGAGGTTAGCGCATCGATAGACGTTTGTCAATGGGCATGCTACACTGAATGGATGAAGGCCTTCGCGGTACCCGACCGGGCGAAGGGGGTCTGCTCCCCACCGCCCATGCCGCTTTCGCCAAGCCGGGTGGATCGCACGGTTGACGTGCTGAAGGCGCTGGCCGATCCCACCCGCTTGCAGATGATCGGGATGCTGAAACGCGCGCAGCAGCCCGTCTGCATCTGCGACTTTACGGCGGCATTCAATTTCTCGCAGCCCACCATCTCGCACCACATGAGCAAGTTGCGCGCCGCCGGCCTGGTGGAGGTGTCGCGCAAGGGCATCTGGTCCTATTACCGCCTGCGCCCCCAGCTGGAGCCCGCGACCCGAGCCCTGATGGACGTAGTCGGCTAGCGGCGAGCGTGGCCCGGGTCCTCTTCGTCTGCCGGCACAATGCCGGCCGCTCGCAGGTGAGCCAGGCACTGTTCGAGCGGGCCGCCCAGGGCCGGCACGAAGCCCGATCTGCGGGCACGCAACCCGGACCGCGTGTCCATCCGGCCGCGGTCGAGGCCATGCGGGAGGTCGGGATCGACCTTTCCGGACGCGTGCCGCGACGGTTGACCGATGACCTGGCGGAATGGGCTGACGTGGTGGTCACCATGGGCTGCGGTGACGAGTGCCCCTCCATCCCGGGGAAGCGGTACCTCGACTGGGATCTGCCGGATCTGGCGGGACGGCCGCTGGCAGAAGTACGGGCCACGCGCGACGA
>DASPZT010000387.1:0-2285 GCA_035636135.1 Candidatus Limnocylindria bacterium
TGGTTCAGAGGCGCGGACTTGTGGAGAGCCGGATGCGGTGAGAGTCGCACGTCCGGTCACTGGTCTACCATACGAGAATAAGAGTTCTTAGTAGTTGTGGATAAGGTTGTGGACTCTTCTGTGGATAACTAGAGACTAGAAGTCTGATCTCTGATGTGATGAGATCACCAGGCTTCGGTGAGGGTCGGGGTGACGGTCTACGTCCGGTTGCCTTCTTGAGGGCCATCCGAACACCTACCGCCCCCGGCTCTTCCGAGGAGCTCCAAACCGGCAACAAAGGGGCACGCCCTAGAGCGTCATTCAGTGACCACCCGGCAGAGCTCTTTTCACCGAGGCATCGGCAGGCAGGCGAGACGAGGGAGGTGGCGAGAAACGTGTTGTTCGCAGGAATCGACTGGGCATCGGCAGAGCATGCAGCGGCTGTCCACGACGATGCCGGCAGGGCGCTCGCGTCGTTCATGGTGGCGCACTCGGAGGAGGGGCTCGACAAGCTGGTAGGCCGCCTTCGGGCATTCGGTGAGCCGGGCGAGCTGACGGTGGCGATCGAGCGCCCCGACGGCCGGCTGGTGGACCGCCTCCTCGAGGCCGGGCACCCGCTGGTGGCGGTGTCGCCCAATGCCATCAAGGCCTGGCGGGAGGGAGAGGTGGTCTCGGGGGCGAAGTCCGACCCGGGCGACGCAGCGGTGATCGCGGAGTACCTGCGGTTGCGCTTCCATCTGCTGAAGCCCCTGCGGCCCTTCTCCGACCACACCCGGGCACTCCGGGCAGCGGTACGGGCACGAGGCGACCTGGTGGCCCAGCGCACGGCCGCCCACAACCAGCTGGAGGCCACCCTGGATGCCTTCTGGCCGGGAGCCAAGGAGGTCTTCAGCGACGTCACCTGCAAGATTGCGCTCGCCTTCTTGCAGCGCTACCCCACCCCGGCATCCGCGGAAAGGCTCGGGGACAAGCAGATGGCGGCGTTCTGCAAGAAGCACGGCTACACCGGGCGCCGGTCCCCGGCCGAGCTCGTCGAGCGCCTGCGCAGAGCTCCTGTGGGCATCGCCGCCGGCGCCGAGACGGCCGCCCGCAAGGTTGCCGTGCTGGGCTACGTCGCTGTGATCGCAAGCCTCAACGCTGCGATCAAGGATCTCGACAAGGAGGTGGCCACCCGGCTGGGTGAGCATCCGGACGGAGAGATCTTCACCTCCCTACCACGGTCAGGTTCGATCAGCGCTGCCCAGATGCTCGCCGAGTGGGGCGACTGCCGTCAAGCTTACGCCGGACCCGAGGCCGTTGCCGCCCTGGCGGGGATGAGTCCCGTCACCAAGAAGTCGGGCAAGCACAAGGCGGTGCACTTCCGCTGGGCCTGCAACAAACGCTTCCGCACTGCAGTCCACATCTTCGCCGACAACTCCCGGCACGGCAGCGATTGGGCGGCCGGCATCTACGCCCGGGCGCGAGCCAGAGGGGCCGATCACCCCCACGCGGTCAGGATTCTCGCCCGGGCCTGGATCCGGGTCATCTACCGCTGCTGGATCGATGGCGTGCCCTACGACCCCGCCAAGCACAGGGCCGCCGTCGCCTTGACGACGAACAGCGACGTCACTTCCCAGGCGGCATAGGGGTGGCCACACGGGTGCTGCGATGAACGCCGTTGCGTCAAGCCACGTTGACGCTCACGCCACCTGCTGCTACGCCGACGACCCGATCCTGCGTCCCCACTGCGAGCATCGCGCCGTGGTCGCCTACGGGCCGATGGCGCTGTGTCGCAGCTGCGACGCCCGGCGCTCCACCATGGGCAAGGGCATCGCCGGCCGCAGCCTCGTCCGCGGACGCGACTGGAGCGCCCTGGAGACCCTTGAGGCGGCGGTGGCGCAACTCAGGGCTGCGGAGGAACAGCTCGCCGGCGCCGTGGTCGCCGCCCGACGTCCCGGGCACTCCCGGGGCGAGCTGGGAGTAGCGCTCGGAGTCACACGTCAAGCCGCCCAGCAACGATTTAGGCAGGAGCCCGGAACTGTGGAAACGCACATGCTCCCAGTTGTGGACAACCCTCATGATCGAGGTTTTTTGGGAAGGGGGGTTGACACAGAGGGTGTCAGGCGGGGGGCTGTCGCAAAAGTACTGCCCAGATGATGGGCGGCAACTCGGCGGCAGCCTACCCAACCTGCGCCAGGCGGTCAAGGCCGCCGGGGATCGCCTCACTGAGACGACAACCGATGCCACCAAAGGGTTCCTGGGGCCAAAGCCGGACATCGACTGGCAAGACCCAGCCGCCCGCAAGGCCCACCTGGGCGAGTTGGTGG
>DASPZT010000388.1:0-4847 GCA_035636135.1 Candidatus Limnocylindria bacterium
GGCCGTCGGGCGTCCAGCTGGCACTCGTGACCGCGCCGGGGTCGGCGATGGATACCTCGCCGAAGAACGTCAGGTTGTCGCTGCGGAACGACGGGGGCACCACCGGCGACACGGCGGCCGGCGTGGTCACGAATCGGACCACCACCGGCGGCGCCGCCGTGGCGGAGACCGTGTTCGGGGCCGGCGCGGTCTGGGGCACCAGCTTGACGCTGTAGGCCGTGTTCGACGCCAGCGGGTGGAGCGGGATGATCACCAGCGTCTGCCCATCCCAGCGCGTGGTGTACAGGGTGGCCGGCTCGATCACTACCGACTGAGCCACGGCATTCTTGTTCACTGGCCCGGTGAACGCGATCCTGATCGGCTCTGCCGTCCGGACCAGGCTGATGCCTGGCGGCACGACGGCCACCGACGGCGGTGCCTGATGCAGGGCGTGGTACACGCCGACGGTCAGGACCACGGCGGCGGCGGCCGCCGCGGTGGCCAGCAGGGGGGTCCGCGGCCAGGCAAACCAGCGGGGCTGCGACCGCGGCGAGATGCTCCGGCGGGCCTCCGCCATCAGCTTCATGCGCAGGTGGTTGCGGAAGTACGGATCGAGGGGGGGCTGGGCCGGCCGGGAGGCCTGGATCAGCTCGACCACCTCGCGGTCGGGCCCGCCGGGGAACAGCTCCTCGAGCTCAGGATCCCGGTTCAAAGCCAACCTCCACATCCCCTTCCAGCGGCGGCAGTTCCTTGCGCAGCCGCTCCACCCCCCGGTGGAGCAGCAGCTTCACTGCGCCCGAGCTCTTGCCCAGGATCTGGGCGATCTCATCGATCTTGCGGTCCTCGGCAAACTTCAGGATCAGGGCAGCCCGCTGCTGCTTGGGGAGCTGGTCGATGGCCGACCAGATCCGGCGGCTGCGGTCCCGGCGGACGACCTCGTCCACCACTGCGCCGCTGGGTGTGCCGCCCGAGGTAGCATCCTCCAGTTCCAGCTCGCCGCGCTGGCCCCGATAATGATCGGCCACCGCGTTGAGCGCAATCTGATAAAGCCAGGACGAGAACGGATGTCCCGCGTACGTGTAGCGATTGATGTTGCGCAGCGCTTTGAAAAACACCTCCGACGTTAGGTCCTCTGCCAGCGATTGATCGCGGACGCGCGAGTAGGCGAACCGGTAGATCCGCGTGAAATACCGGTCGTATAAGGCCCCGAATGCCTCCGGGTTGCGCTTGGCACGGTCGACAAGGTCCCGTTCGTCTTCGGATCCGCCCGGCATCATCGCCCTCTCAACGGGGCGCCTGCTGTTCTGGGGAACGGGAGGGGCCGCTCAATGGTTACGCTCGGCCAATGTACCAGCCGGCGCCAGTCTGGGCCGCTGGCTCGGGCACGGGGCGCCGGCCCGCGATCGGTCTGGGCGCCCGAAAATCGAAACGGGGGTGGGGCCGGTTGGGCCGGTATAATGCCTCCATTCACGACGGCCGCCACCTGAAAGGAGACTAGCCGCCGTTTGATTCCTCGGTACGCTCATCCGGAGATGAGCGCGATCTTCGAGCCTGAAGCAAAGTTCTTGCTGTGGCTCGAAATCGAGTTGCTGGCAGCCGAGGGATGGGCCCAGCTGGGGGAGGTGCCACCCGACGCCATTCCGCGCCTGCGCCGGGCCACCGTGGACCCGGCCCGGATCGACGCCCTCGAGGCCCGCGTGGGACATGACCTGCTGGCTTTTCTGGGCGCGGTGTCGGAGCCCCTGGGCGATGACGCGCGCTACCTGCATCGGGGGCTCACCTCCTCTGATGTACTGGACACCGCGCTCGCCGTCCAGCTGACCCGGGCCGCCGACGTCCTGCTCCGTGACCTGGCCGGACTGCACGAGGCGGTTCGGCGCCGGGCCACCGCCGAGCGAGACACGCTGATGGTGGGCCGGACCCACGGCATGCATGCCGAGCCGCTCTCGCTGGGCTTCGTGCTGGCCGGGTGGCTGGATGAGCTGGGCCGCGCTCGGGCGCGTGTGGAGCGCGCGCGCGAGGAGATTCGGGTGGGCAAGCTCAGCGGCGCCGTGGGCACCCATGCCACGGTCGACCCCCGGGTGGAGGAATTCGTCTGTGCGCGGCTCGGGCTGCAGGTCGCCCCGGTGACGACCCAGGTGATCGCCCGCGACCGGCACGCCGCGTTCCTGGCCGCCCTGGCGGTGGTCGCCGGATCGCTCGACAAATTCGCCACCGACATCCGGCACTGGCAGAGCAGCGAGGTGGCGGAGGTGCGAGAGCCCTTCGGCGAGGAGCAGAAGGGGTCGTCGGCCATGCCCCACAAGCGCAACCCGGTCCTCAGCGAGCGGATCTGCGGGCTGGCGCGCACGGTGCGCGGCTACGCCCTGGTTGCCCTGGAGGACCAGGCCTTGTGGCACGAGCGCGACATCAGCCACTCCTCGGCCGAGCGGATTATCTTCCCCGACGCCTGCATGGTCCTGGACTACATGCTCCGCCTGATGACCCAGGTGGTGGACGGGCTCACCGTCGACCGCCAGCGCATGCACCGGAATCTCCTGCAGGGCGGCGGCATCGTGTTTTCCCAGCGGGTCCTGCTGGCGCTGGTGGAACATGGCATGGACCGCGACCAGGCGTATCGCATCGTGCAGCGGGCGGCGCACCGGGCGCTGGACGATGGGCAGCAGTTTCGTGAGGTCATCGCCCAGGCACCCGAGGTTCGCGAACGCCTGACGCTCGAAGAGCTGAGCACGCTCTTCGATCCGGCCTATTACCTGCGCAATTTGCGTGTCACGTACGAGCGGGTGGGCCTGGCTTGACGCTGGCTACCCTGGAAACCAGCCTGGCCCTGCCGCTGCTGGCGCGGGGCAAGGTGCGCGACACCTACGAGCTGGGAGGGGGCGAACTCCTGATGGTCGCTACCGACCGGATCTCGGCCTTCGACGTCGTCCTGCCCACGCCGATCCCAGACAAGGGGCGGGTGTTGACGCAGCTCTCGGCGTTCTGGTTCGGGCGGACCGCCGGCATTGTCCGCAACCATGTCGCGCCGGGGCCGGCCATCCCGGCGGAGCTGCTAGCCAGCCAGCCCGACCTGCCGGCTCGGGCGATGCGCGTGCTCCGGGCGGACCCGATTCCCTTTGAATGCGTGGTGCGCGGCTACCTCTCGGGATCGGGCTGGAAAGACTACCAGCAGACGGGAGGCATCGCTGGGGAGCGCCTGCCGGCGGGCTTGCGGGAAAGCGACCGCCTGCCCGAGCCCATCTTCACGCCCGCGACCAAGGCCCAGACCGGGCATGACGAGAACATCTCGCGCCGTGACCTGGCGGACCGGGTTGGTGGGGAACTGGCGACGCGCCTGGAGCGGGTCAGCCTGTCGCTGTACCGCTCTGCGGTGGTCCATGCCGAGTCCCGCGGGTTGATTCTGGCCGACACCAAGCTCGAGTTCGGCTGGCGCGACGGCCAGCTGATCCTGATCGACGAGCTGCTCACGTCCGACTCCTCGCGCTACTGGGATTCGGCGCGATACCGGCCGGGCGGCGCCCAGCCCTCCTACGACAAGCAGTTCGTCCGCGACTACCTGGAGACGCTCGGCTGGGACAAGCGGCCGCCCGGGCCAGCCCTGCCGGAGGCGGTCGTGGAAGGGACGCGGTCGCGATACCTGGCCGCCCTGGAGCGGCTGACTCAATGACGTTTCGCGCCGAGGTCTTCGTCACCCCCAAGGCAGTGGTCAATGATCCGCAGGGGCTGACCGTTCGCCAGGGCTTGCGATCCCTGGGCTTTGAGGGCGTGCACGAGGTGCGCGCCGGCAAGTACCTGGTGCTCACCCTCGAGAGCCCGGACCGCGACACGGCGCAGGCCCGCCTCGACGACATGGCGCGCACGCTGCTGGCCAACGCCGTGATCGAGGACTACCGGATCGAGATCACACCCGTGCCGGAGACGGTGGCCCCGTGAAGTGGGGCATCGTCGTGTTCCCGGGCACCTGGAGCGACCGCGACTGCATGCACGCGCTGACCACCGTGCTGGGCCAGTCCGCACGCTATGTCGACCATCGCGAGACCGAGCTGTCGGAGTTCGACGCCGTGATCCTGCCAGGGGGCTTTTCCTATGGCGACCATCTCCGCTGCGGCGCGGTGGCCCGCTTCGCGCCGGTGATGGAAGCCGTGGCCCGCTTTGCCGGCCGCGGCGGCCTGGTCCTGGGGGTCTGCAACGGCTTCCAGATCCTGCAAGAGGCCCGACTGCTTCCGGGAGCGCTGCTGCGCAACGATTCCTGCGAGTTCCGCTGTGAATGGGTGCACCTGCGAGTGGAGCGCGCCGAGTCGCCGTTCACGCGGGAGTGCCGCTCCGGACAGGTCCTCCGGATTCCGATCTCCCACGGCGGAGGGAATTTCTACGCCGATCCCGAAACCCTGCAGTCCCTCGAACAGGGCGGACAGATCGTCTTCCGCTACTCCACCCCGGACGGTCGGGTGACGAAGGACGCCAACCCCAACGGCTCGCTGCGGAACATCGCCGGCATCGTCAATGCCCGGGGCAACGTGTTGGGGATGATGCCGCATCCGGAGCGGGCCTGCGAACCGCTGCTGGGCGGGGCCGACGGGCTGTGGATCCTCCGGTCCGCCATGCGGGCCCTGGTGGCCGCCTGATGGCGGTCGCCTCCCCCCGCCGAAACCTGGACGCGGTGGCGCTGACCGATGAGGAGTACCACGAGATCGTGCGGCTGCTGCAGCGCGAGCCAAACGACCTCGAGCTGGGCATGTTCGGGGCGCTCTGGAGCGAACACTGCAGCTACAAGACGTCGCGACCGCTGCTGCGCCAGCTGCCCACCACCGGCGACGGCGTCTTGCAAGGCCCTGGCGAGAACGCCGGCGTGGTCGACATCGGAGACG
>DASPZT010000389.1:0-18956 GCA_035636135.1 Candidatus Limnocylindria bacterium
GTTGGTCCTGGCGTCGGTGGCGGCTCTGGGGTTACTCGGCTCGGCGTGTGGAACGAGCAACACCCCGCCCGCTGCATCACACACCGGGGCGCCATATACCGCGAAGTTCAGCTGGGGCCAATTCACCCTGGCCTCGTCGATCGCCAGCAAGATAGACAAGAAGCAGCCGCTCAACTTCGTCCTCTCCTTCCAGACCCTGGCCACCGTGGGCGCGCCGGTCAATCTGCTGGCCGGCATGCGCCAGGCCGCCGCCGACGTGAAAACCCAGTACGGCGTCACGGTGAACGTGAAGCTGATCGGTCCGCCCAACACGGACCCGGTGGCGCAGATCTCCCAGGTCCAGCAGGCGATCAGCGCCGGCCAGGTCGATTGCCTGGCGGTCGAGCCCGTCACGCCCGACGCCTTCGTGCGGGTCATCAACCAGGCGGTCGATGGCGGGGTCCCGTCCTACACCGTCAACACGGACAGCCCCGACTCGCATCGCTTCTCCTACAGCGGCGCCAACGACTCGTTCCCACCCAAAGGCCAGAACCAGATGGGGCAGGTGTCGGGGCAGTACACCATCCAATGGCTGAAGGATCACAACACCACGCCGAAGGTGGCCGCCCTGGTGACCGGCGACACGACCGCCCCCTGGGCGCAGGGTCGCATGCAGGGATGGATGGACACCATGAAGGCGGCCTATCCCGACCTGCAGTTCGTCGGCACACCGACCAACGCCCTGTCCACGGGCTACGATCCAGCCGGCATCTACTCGCAGGTGGCGGCCTTCATGAACGGCCACCCGACCGTGGACCTGTACTTCGACTCGGATTGGGGCGCCAAGACGATCGGCAAGCTGATCAAGGACCGCGGGCTCAAAGGGAAGGTGAACACCATCGGCTACAACGTCGACACCACCTACCTGGATGAGGTGACCAGTGGCGACGTGATGGCGACCGTCGACCAGCGGTTCGACCAGCAGGCGGCGGGCTTCGTCACGGGGTGCGCGGCCTTCCTCCTGAAGGGCGTGGTTCCGCCCGATCAGTTCACGTACACCCCGCCGACGGTGGTGACCATGAGCAATGTGGCCGACGTGAAGGCCCGACTGGCCCAGGAGATCCAGCTGGGCGCCTGACCGCGCAGAGCCGGCCAGTCGTGACGTCCCTCCAGGTTCGGGGAGTCCGGAAGCACTACGGCGAGACACATGCCCTGCGAGGGCTCAACCTCGAAGCCCTCGCAGGGGAAGTGCTGGGGATCGCGGGCCCCAACGGTGCCGGCAAGAGCACGTTCGTCAGGATCCTGGGGGGCGAGGAGACGCCGGACGCCGGCGAAATCCTGCTGGATGGGGTTCCCTTCACGCTCGCCGAGCGGCGGGGGAGCGTGGCGATCGTCCACCAGGAGCCTCAGCTGTTTCCCAACCTGACCGTGACCGAAAACCTCCTGCTGAAACGGGAGAGCGACGGACCGATGCGGCCACGGGCGACCGGCCGGGAACGCCAGGTCCTGTCGGAGCTCAACCTGCAGCGGGTGGCGGACCGCCCGCTGGAATCGTGCTCACTCGTCGTCTGGCAGCTCACCGAGATCGCCCGGGCTCTGCTTCGCGACGCCCGCCTCTTCCTCTTCGATGAACCGAACTCCGCCTTGGCCGACGAGGAATCGGAACAGCTCTTCGGGCACATCCTGAGGATGAGGGAGCAGACCAACCGGATCGTCATCATCGTCTCCCACCGCCTGCGAGAACTCGTTCACTATTGCGACCGGGTGGCCGTCGTCCGCGAGGGGGAGTGCGGGGCGATCCTGGGGGGCCCTACCCTGACCGAGGAGGGACTCGCCCGAGAGCTGGTTGTCGGCCAGCAGCCGGGAACGGCGGAGACCGGGAAATCCGGCGCCCCCGGGGCCCAACGGGGCGACGAGGTGCTGCTCAGGCTGGCGGGATGGACGCACCGGCGGCGACGCTTTCAGGACGTCGAGGTCGAGCTGCGCCCCGGTGACATTCTCACGGTGATGGGGGTCGAGGGCTCGGGGGCTCGCGAGCTGCTGCAATCGATTGCCGGGCTGGAACCCGCACACGGCATTCGGGAGGTCGCCGGCCGGCGGGACGCCCAGGCCATCGACGCCTTCCTGGCGTATGTGCCGGCCGATCGCCGGACGGGGCTCTTCCCGAACTTTTCGATCGCCGCCAACCTGACCGCGCGCCTGGGCGTGCCCGCCGTGGCTTCGCGCTGGGGACGTCTCCTCAAAAGCCGCCTGTACGCGCTCGGCCGGCAGCTCATGACTCAGTTCCAGATCCGGGCGCGCTCTCCCGGTCAGCCGGTGGGCACGTTGAGCGGCGGCAATCAGCAGAAGGTGGCGGTAGGATCGGCGAGCGCCAAGAAGCCGCGGCTGGTGGTCATCGAAGAACCAACCCGAGGAGTCGATCTCGGCACCAAGGCTGAGATCTACCACCAGCTTCGCCAGTTCGCCCGGGACGGCAACGCCGTGCTCGCCTTCTGCACCGAGGTGCCCGAGGTGTTTGACCTCGGCCAGCGAGTGCGGGTGATGAGTCGAGGACATCTGTCCGACCCCTTCGAGGTGGCTTCGGCGGGGAGCGTCCAGGACCTGGCCGGCCAGCTTGCGAAAATGACCGGGGCGGCGCCGAAGGCGTCGCCGGGCTAGAAGCCGGGCCGGACCGGTCGAGAGCCAGGGGTGGGAAGCGTCGAGTGAGAGATGGCTACGGGTCCTGATCGCGACGCAGAGGCGGGGGCCGTGCCAGCCAAGGGCGCCAGACGGCTCCTGGGCAAACGATCCGCGGCCCGGCTGACCGTCCTGCGGGGAATTTTCCTGCGCCGCCTCAGCGGGTTGATCGCCGCCATCGTGCTGACCATGATCGTCTTCACGGCCATCAACAGCTTCTTCCTGACCTACGTCAATCTCATCGGCCTGGTCCGATCGATGAGCACGTTCACGATCATCGCGTTCGGGGAGACGCTGGTGCTGGTGTCGGGTGAGCTGGACCTGTCGGTCGGCGCCACCTACGGGATCGCGGCCATGACTTTTGGCCTCCTCTGGATGCACGGGACCCCGTTCGTTGTGGCGCTGGCCGCCGGCCTCGGGATCGGCGTGCTCATCGGGCTGATCAACGCCTGGATCACGACGGTGGTGAGGGTGCCGTCGTTCATCACCACCCTCGGCATGCTCAGCCTGGTCCAGGGCGTCACCTTCCTGATCAGCAATTCCCAGAGCATCAATCCGCCCAGCAAGCTGCCTGGCTTCGGGGTGTTCGAAGCGCTGGGCGGCCTCGAATTCCCATTCCGGATCCCGATCCAGATCGCCTGGCTGGCGGCGGTGGCGGCCATCATCGCCTTCGTGCTGCACCGGACCTTGTTCGGCTTCCGCCTGGCCGCCATCGGGGGCAACCCGCAGGCGGCGCGGGTGGCGGCCCTGCCCATCCGGCGCTACAAGCTGTGGGTGTTCGCCATCGCCGGGGCGTGCGCCGCGCTGGCGGGAATCCTGGATTTCTCGTTCATCGGCTCGACTACCCCCAGTGCCGGGGCCAACCTGACCTTCCCGGTGTTCGCGGCGGTCATCATCGGCGGGGCCAGCCTGTCGGGCGGGCGAGGCACCGTCCTGGGCACGCTCATCGGAGCGTTTTTCCTCTCGCTGCTGAGCAACGGGCTCTCCCTGCTCGGCGTCGGGGCCTTCGCCCAGCTGATCTTCGTGGGGCTGGTGACCATTGGGGCGGTAGCGCTGGACCGCTGGACCACCGCCTGGGGCGGGGAAACCCAGAGCATCCAGTTATGAAGAATCTCTTCGACCTGCAGGGCTCGGTGGCGTTGGTGACTGGGGGCGGCCAGGGACTCGGCCAGGCGATCTCGGAAGGGCTCGCCGCCTACGGCGCAACCATCTGTGTGGTCGACATCGACCTGGAGGCGGCGCGTCGGGTGGCGGACGGCATCGGGCGCTCGGGTGGCCAGGCCACTCCGGTCCGGTGCGACGTGTCGCAGGAGGCCGAGGCCCAGGCGGCCGTGAAGCAGGCGCTGGACACCTACGGCAAGATCGACGTCCTGGTGGCCAACGCCGGCATCGGGGATCGGAGTCCGGCGGAAACGATGACCATGAGCCAGTGGGATCGGGTGATCGCGGTCAACCTGCGCGGCGTCTTTTTGTTCGACCGGGCCGTGGGCCAGCACATGATCGAGCGGCAGGGGCCGGGGAGCATCATCAACATGGCTTCCGTCGCGGGCCAGGTGGGCCTGACCACCGGGAACGCCAACTATGCGGCCAGCAAAGGCGGAGTCATCGCCCTGACGCGCTGCCTGGCGATCGAGTGGGCGCGTTACGGCATCCGGATCAACGCCATCGCCCCCACGCACTTCCGAACCCCGCTGGTGGCGACGGCCATCGAGAAGAACCCCGCCGTCCTCGATTACTTCCTGGGCAACATCCCCCTGGGGCGGCTGGGTGAGGGTCCGGACATCGTGGGCGCGGCCGTCTTCCTCGCCTCATCGGCTTCGGCCATGGTCACCGGCCATGTGCTCAACGTGGATGGCGGCCACACCGCTCGATGATGTTCGCGGCTGGAGGTGTGTAGTGATCAAGCGGGTCAGCCTGGTCAAGCGCAAGGAGGGGATGTCGGTCGAGGACTTCCATGCCCACTGGATGGGGCCGCACATGGAGATCGTCCGCCAGCTCAAGAATCTGCGAGGCCTTCGATTCGATCCGGTTGTGGAGGCCGGACCCGATCGCGAGTGGGACGGCATCGGCGAGCTGTGGTTCGATAGCGTCGAGGACGCTCGGGCGGCCTTCGCAGCCGAGCCAGTCAAGAGCCTCCTCGGCCAGGACCGCCCAAAGTTCCTGGGTGGCAACCAGGTGTACTTCGTCACCGAGCGGACGATCATTCCCCCGCCGTCGTAAAGGAGGCATCACCAATGCCGTGGAGTGTCGGAGCCGGCCTGGAGGGCAAAGGCGTCATGGTGACCGGAGCCGCGGGCGGCATCGGCCGCGAGGTGGCCAAGGCCTTCTCCACCACCGGCGCCCGGGTCATGCTCGTCGACCGAGAACAGGAGGCGGCCGACAGGGTTCTGCCGGAGCTGGATGGCAAGGGTCACGTGGCCGTGGCCGCCGATGTGACCACCTTCTCGGCGCACGACGAGCTCATTCAGCGAGCCCGCGACGAGCTCGGCTCGCTCTACGTGCTGGCGCACCTGGCAGCCGTGCTCCGGCGCCGCTCCAGCGTGGATGAGGTGACCGAGGGCGATTGGGATTACCAGATCGACACCAACCTGAAAGCCGCCTTTTTCCTCTGCCGGGCGGCGGCCCGCGCCATGGTGGAGCAGGGTCGAGGCGGCCGCATCATCACCTTCACCTCGCAGGGCTGGTGGACGGGGGGCTTCGGCGGCTCAGTGGTCTACGCCGCGTCCAAGGGAGGAATCACCTCCATGACGCGTGGCCTGGCTCGCACCTACGGGCCCCACCAGGTGACCGTCAACGCGGTCTCGCCGGGCCAGGCGCGCACCCCCATGCTGATGGACGGGCTCGACCCCGCGGTGCTCGAGTCGATGACCAAGGCAACGCCGCTGGGCCGGATAGCCGAGCCCGAGGAGATTGCGGGGACCGTCGTCTTCCTGGCCAGCGACCACGCTCGGTACATCACCGGAGCCACCATCAATATCAGTGGCGGCTTTTTGATGTACTGACGCGGCAAAAGCAGCCCGTGCCGGGCGCCCCTCCCCTGCCCCTGCCCACGCGGGAAATCCCGCGACCCTGATGACGGTGGCTCCCCAACGGGGAGGGGAGAGCGCTCCTAGACCTTCTGCAGCACGCGTTCGCTGCGATACCGGTCCACGACCTCCTCGATCACCTCGATGCCAAGACCGGGGCCCGCCGGCGGAAGAACCCACCCGTCCTTCCACTCGAAAGGCTTTTTGACCAGTTCGTGTTGCATCGGGTTGGGCAGCGGCTTGAACTCGAAGACCTTGCAGGCGGAGCTGCTGAACGAGATCGCCAGGCTGGCCGCGCTCACGATCGCCGATGACCACGCATGGGCGTTGGCCTGCCGCCGATGGGCTTCGACCCGCTCGGCGACCTTCTTGAAGCCGGTGATCCCCTCGGCACGCCCGGGATCCACACCCACCACGTCCACGGTGCCCGTGTCCAAGATTCGCTGGTAGCCTTCGAGATTCCACTCCTTCTCGCCGTACGCCATTCGGGTCGTGGTCTTGGCGCGCAAGGTCGCGTATCCATTGGGGTCCCACGCGCCGAGCGGCTCCTCGATCCAGGCGATGCCGTACTCCTCCATGGCAAGGGTCCGTTCCACGGCCGTCGTGACGTCCCATTTGATGGCAATGCCGAGGTCGATCATGATCGGCAGCCCAGGCCCGAGCGCCTGCCGGACGGCCTTCACGAAGGCGATGTCACGATCGTGCTCGTACCCCAACCGGGCGTTGCCGCGCTTGCCGAAGCCGACCTTCGCCCCCTGCAAGCCCGATGCCACCCAGCCGGCGATCTCCTCGGCCATCTTGGGGATCTCCTCGTAGTGGGCGTGACTCGACGCGATGGCGGGCAGGCGGTCGTGGACCGGCCCACCCAGAAGATCGAGCACGCTGCGGTTGAGCGCCTTCCCCTTGAGATCCCAGAGCGCGATATCGATGGCGCTCACCGCATAGGAGGCAATGCCGCCGTTGTACCCGTACCACCAGGCCTGGTTTTTCATGGCACGCCAGTGGGTTTCGGTCTGGACGGGATCTTTCCCGATGATCAGGGGCGCGAATCCCTCGATGATCGCCTTGGTCGCCCAGGATGCCTCGGGGAACTGGGTGATCGACTCGCCCCAGCCAACCTGGCCGTCCTCGGCGGTGAGCTTGACCAGGCACAGATGGCGGAGCGCGTTGAAATCGTTCGGTTCCGGGTAGCTGACCGGGATCGCCTCGACGGTTTCGACGCGCATAACGCCCTCCTCCCCTGGCGCAGCTGGGCGGCTGAATACGTTTCCAGCAGAATACTACTATGGGGCTGAGCCATGGCCGCGGGTAACGGTGCTCCGCTGCGCGGCGTGCGCATCATCGCCGTCGAACAGTTCGGTGCCGGGCCGTTCGGGACGCTCTTCCTGGCCGACCTGGGGGCCGAGCTGATCAAGATCGAAGATCCCGGTATGGGTGGGGACATCGCTCGCTACGTTCCGCCTGGCCAGACGGGGACGGACAGCCTGTTCTTCGAGACCTTCAATCGCGGCAAGCGGAGCATGGCCTTAGACCTCACCAACGATGCGGGACAGGACGTGCTGGCGCGCCTGGTGGGCACGTCCCAGGCGCTGTTTACCAACCTGCGCGGCGACCTGCCCCAGCGCCTGGGCCTGACCTACGACGCGCTGCGCCACCTCAACCCGGCCATCGTGTGCGTGTCCCTGTCCGCCTATGGTCGTGAGGGTCCACGCCAGGCGACCCCCGGCTACGATGCCCTGGTCCAGGCGGAAGCCGGCTGGGCGACGCTGACCGGCGACCCCGACGGCCCGCCGGTGAAAAGCGGGCTGTCCCTGGTGGATTATTCCGCCGGCTTGATGGCCGCCCTGGCGCTGATGGTCGGCGTGTTCGACGCGCAGCGGACGGGAAGGGGCCGCGACATCGATACCAGCCTGTACGATGCCGCCCTTGCCATGCTGACGTACCCGGCCACCTGGTACCTGTCCCAGGGGGTGGTCACCGAACGGCTCCCCGATTCCGCGCATCCGAGCATCGTGCCCTTCCAGTTCTTCGCCACGGCGGACGGCCATATCGCGGTGGCGTGTGCGAAAGAGAAATTCTTCCGGGCTCTGTGGGCGGCGCTGGAGCTGCCGGCCGATGCCCGGTTTGCCTCGTTCGAGGATCGCCGGCGCAACCGCCAGCCGCTGACCGAGCTGCTGAGCAAGCGGTTCCGCGAGCGGCCAACCGCGGCGTGGCTCTCGCTTTTGAGCGGTCGAGTGCCCATCGCGCCGGTCCGGCCGCTGAGCAGTGTCCTCGATCGCGACGAGCTGGCAGCCCGCCACATGCTGGCCAGCTACGTGCATCCCACCTTCGGTCAGGTGGCCAGCATCGGCCTGCCGTTCGCCATCAGCGACTTTGAGCCTGCGTACCGCGCTGGCCCGCGGCTGGATGCGGATCGCGAACCGATCCTCCAGAGGCTTGGCTACACGACCGAGCACATCGAGCGTCTGGCGGCGGCGGGGGCGTTCGGGCTGCCCGGCTCGATCCCAGAACCCGCGTAGGGGCCCGTTGGGGGATTCCCGGGAATCTCCAAAAACGTTTCCGGGAACTGTTTCAGGAGCCTATAATCGACCCGGCGTGGGGACGCCGTCGGAGGGGTGAACATGAAGCGAGTGACCGTCGTTTCTGAGCCGCCAGCGTCGAGCGAGCCCGTCACGATCCGAGACGTCGCCAGGAAGGCGCGCGTGTCGCTCTCCTCGGTATCGCGAGTCCTGACCGAGCACCCGGATGTCAGCCGGACCATGAAGCAGCGCGTGCTCAAGGCCACGGCGACGCTTGGCTACGAACCGCACTTCATCGCCCAGAGCCTGCGCCGCGGTGTCACCCACACGCTCGGGTTCCTGATCGGGGACATCTCCAACCCGGTGTTCGCCGATATGATCCGCGGCGCCGAGGACCATGCGCGCAGCAAAGGCTATGCGGTGATGCTGACCAATTCGGAGGGCGACCCCGAGCTGGACGCCAAACACCTGCATCTCTTTCTGCGCCGGAGGGTGGACGGCATCATCCTGTCCACGGCCGAAACCAGCTCTCCCGAGGTGGCACGAGCCCTCCTCGATCCCACCGTGCCCTTTGTCGTGCTCGACCGGGATACGCCGCCACACTCGCGGGTGAGCAGTGTCTATGGTGACCACGCCGCTGGCATGCAGGACGCGACGGCCCACCTTATCCAGCGTGGTCACACCGCCGTGGCGCTGATCTCTGGCCCCGAGCAACTCAAGCCGGCCCGTGAACGCGTGCGCGGGTTTCGGGCCGCCTTTGAGGCGGTCGGCCTGAAGCCGCCAGCGGACCTGATCCGCATTGGATCGCTACGACCCGAGTTCGGGCGGGAGCAGGCGGTTGAGTTGCTGCGCGGTCGAAGTCGCCCCACGGCCATCATTGCCGGCAGCAATCGACTCATGACGGGCGTCCTCGAAGGGATCCACGAGACCGACTTTGTGGTCGGCCGGGACCTGGCCCTGGTGGGGTGCGACGATGTCGACCTGGCGCGTCTCTACCGGCCGCCCATCAGCGTGGTGATCCGCGACCAGTACCGGATGGGCCAGGTCGCCTGCGAGCTGATCATCGAGCGGCTCGCCAACCCGGAGGCCCCCATTCGAACGATCACCCTGCCCACCCAGTTCGTCAGACGGGCGTCGTCCGACTTCCCCTGGCCCCCGAAGCGGAACACCTAGGAAGCGGCGGATCGTTGACATCCCGAGCATCGTTGGTGTTAGATTGGCGGACTCGGCTGGAATCGTTACCGCCATTGGCCTGAGGGAGGACACGTGAGCGAAGCGAGCGCGCCGACGGCGGTCACCACCGAGCGCCTCGGCCACTGGTACCAGGAGATGCTGCGCATCCGGTTGTTCGAGGAGAAGGTCCAGGAGCTTTTCCTGCGCAACCTGGTCCAGGGGACGACCCACCTCTGCCAGGGCCAGGAGGCGGTCTCGGTTGGCGTCAGCGCCGCGCTCACGCCGGACGACTACGTGACCATGACCTATCGAGGCCACGGGCAAGCCCTGGCCCGGGGCATGGATATGGAGGCCATCTTCGCCGAGCTGATGGGCAAGCGCACCGGCGTGTCCATGGGGCTGGGCGGTTCGATGCACCTGACCGATAAGGACCTCAACCTGATCGGCTGCTTCGCCATCGTGGGCGCCGGGCTCCCGGTGGCCGTTGGTGCCGCCATGTCGGCCAAGCTGCGCGGCGATGGCCGGGTTTCCGTCACCTTCTTCGGCGACGGCGCGACGAATATCGGGACCTTTCACGAGGCGCTCAACATGGCCAGCGTCTGGCAGGCCCCGGTCATCTTCGTGATCGAGAACAACCTCTATGGGGAGTACACCCCGATGCGGAAGACGACCCCCATCGACGACCTGGCCGAGCGGGCCCGGCCATTCCGCATCCCAGGGGTGGTGGTGGATGGCAATGACGTGGAGAAGGTCTACGCCGCGGCGCGCGAGGCCGTCGATCGGGCCCGGCGCGGCGCAGGGCCGTCCCTGCTCGAATGCAAGACCTATCGCCACCGCGGCCACTCGAGAACCGACCCGGGCAAATACCGTCCGGACGATGAGGTGAAGGCCTGGCTGGCCCGGGACCCGCTGCTGATCACCGGCGCCAGGCTGCGGGCGGTCGGGGCCCTGACGGATGCCGAGGAGGCCCGGCTCCGTTCCGACTTCGAGTCCCAAATCGACGCGTGCGTTGAGCGAGCGGAGCGGGCAGACGTCGCTACCCTGGCGGACGCCAAGGCCAGCACCTATGCCAACTGAAGCGCCGGCTCCGCCAGAGATCGCCACCCAGGAACTGACCTACCGGGAGGCCGTCCGGCTCGCCATGGAACACGAGATGGCGGCCGACCCCACGGTCCTGCTGTTTGGGGAGGATGTCGGTGAGCCCGGCGGCCCCTTTAAAACCACCGAGGGCCTTCTGCAGCGGTTCGGACCCAACCGGGTTTTCGACACGCCCATCGCCGAGAATTGCTTCGTCGGCGTCGGCATCGGGCTGGCGGTGACGGGCTTTCGCCCGGTCGTGGAGATCATGTTCGCCGACTTCCTGGCCGTCGCCATGGACGCGGTCGTGAACGAGGCGGCCAAGTACCGGTTCATGTCGGGCGGAAAGTTCGAGGTGCCGCTGACCATCCGCGCCATCGGTGGGGGCACCGGCCGGTTTGGGGCGCAGCACTCGGCCACGGCCGAGTCCTGGTTCGCCGGCGTCCCGGGTCTCAAGGTGGTGGCGGTCTCGAGCCCGTCTGACGCGTATGGCTTGCTGCGGACCGCAATTCGCGATCCCAACCCGGTGCTGTTCCTGGAACACAAGGGGCTCTATGTCCGCAAGGGACCGGTCCAGGTGGGTGAGGGTGGACTCATCCCGATCGGCAAGGCGCGCGTGCGTCGGGAGGGCGCGCAGGCGACGGTGGTCGCTACCCTCTTGATGGTCGAGCGCGCGCTGGCCGCCGCCCAGCAGCTAGCGGACGATGGCATCGAGGTGGAGGTCATCGATCTTCGATCCATTGCCCCCATGGATCTGGGCACCGTCCGTCGCTCGGTCGAGAAGACGGGGAACTTGCTCACGGTGGAAGAGCAGCCAATCAACCAGGGCTGGGGCAACAACGTGATCGCCTCCCTGGTTGAGACGGGCGTGGCGTTCAAGAGACCACCCCGACGGATCGGCTTGCCCGACTACCCCATGCCCTACAGCCCGGTCCTGGAGGATGCGGTCCTGCCGTCCGCGGACACTATTGCCACCACGATTCGCGACCTCGTCAGGCCTGCGTAGGGAAGGAGAGAAGGAGCGGCGATGAACACGATCCAGGCTATCGAAACCATCCCGATCCGCGTTCCCCTCGACCGGATCTATCGCGGGAGCTACTACCAGATGCGGACTCGCTGCACGATCATCACTCGGCTTCGGATGAGCGATGGGATCCTCGGGGAGGCGTACAACGCGGACTCGGACGAGGAGCAGGAGGAGATCCTCCGCATCATCGAGCAGGAGCTGGCACCGGCGGTTATCGGCCGGGACGCGACGAATATCGAGGGCGCGTGGGAGGCGATGCAGTTTTCCACGTACGACCAGCTGCGCGACCGGCGGCTCGCCATGCAGGCCATCGCCTGCGTCGACAGCGCCATGTGGGATGCCTTCGGGAAGCGCGTGGGGCTACCGCTCTACAAGTTGTGGGGCGGGTATCGGGATGCGCTGCCCGCGATTGGGATCGGAGGGTACTACGGACACGACGACGATGAGCTCCGCGAGGAGGCCAAGTTCTTTCTGAGCGAGGGCTTCTCCGGGATGAAGTTCAAGATCGGCGCCAAAACGCCGGCGGAGGATGAGCGGCGCCTCCGGGTCGTGCGCGACTACGCCGGTCCGGACTTCGTGCTCATGTGTGATGCCAACCAGGGCTATACGACCAGAGAGGCGATTGAGTTCGGTCAGCGAGTCCAGGACGTCCACCTGCGCTGGTTCGAGGAGCCGTGCCGCTGGTATAACGACCGGCGCGGGATGAAGGACGTGCGGGCGATCACGGGTATCCCGGTGGCCGCGGGTCAGAGCGAGCACACTCGGGTTGGCGTGCGCGACCTGATTGTCGACGGGGCGATCGACGTGTGCAACTTCGACGCCTCCTGGGGCGGTGGCCCCACCGAATGGCGGCGGGTCGCCGCCATCGCGGCCGCCTACGACGTCCAGATGGGACATCACGAGGAGTCGCAGCTCTCCTTCCACCTCTTGGCGGCGATCCCCCACGGCACGTACGCCGAGTGCTTCGCGCCCCAGCGAGATCCCATTTTCTGGCATATGCTGGCCAACCGCCCCGTCGCCAACGCCCGCAAGTTCCACCTCCCGGAAAAGCCGGGATTGGGATGGGAGCTGGACCCGGACTTCATCGACAAGTACCGGGTTGACGCCGGGACCCGGCTGACGGCTTGATTCGAGGTTTGAGCCTGGCGGCGGCACCCTCCCCGCCCCCTCCCTGGAGGGAGGGGACACCGAGAGCGGCCTAATCGGGCGATCCCACGCCGAGCGCGGTGACGACCGCCGCCCCGACCTCGCGCGTGGAGGCCGTCCCCTGGAGGTCCGGCGTATGTGGACCCTGTCGAGCGACCCGTTCCATCGCGTACATCATCAGCCGGGCGGCCTCCGTTTCCCCCAGGTGGTCGAGGAGCATCGCCCCGGCCCACACCGCGGCCAGCGGGTTGGCGACCCCGCGACCGGCAATGTCGGGGGCCGATCCGTGGACGGGCTCGAACATCGATGGAAACCGGCGTTCCGGGTTGAGGTTACCGGAGGCGGCCAGCCCCAGCGAGCCTTGTAAGGCCGCCCCCAGGTCGGTGAGGATGTCGCCGAACAGGTTGCTGGCGACCACGACGTCGAGCGACTGCGGATTGGTGACGAATCGGGCCGCCAGCGCGTCCACGTGATAGCGGGCGACCTCGACGTCCGGAAACTCGCGGGCGAGATCCGCGATCACCTCGTCCCAGAGAACCATCGAATACTGCAAGGCGTTCGATTTGGTGGCTGACGCCAGCCGATGCGAGCGCCTCCGCGCCTGGGTGAACGCGAACCGAGCTACCCGATCGATCCCACGGCGGGTGAAGATGCTGGTCTCGACGGCCGTCTCGTCCGGAGTGCCCCGCTTGAAGCGGCCCCCAATCCCCACGTACTCGCCTTCCGTATTCTCCCGGACGCAGCAAATGTCAATCTTCCCGGGTCGACTGTCGCGTAGGGGAGATGCGATTCCGTCGAGGACCCGCACCGGGCGCAGGTTGATGTACTGGTCGAAGCGCTGCCGCACCGGGATCAGGAGTCCGCGCAGGCTGACATGGTCGGGAACACCGGGAAAGCCCACCGCGCCGAGGTAGATGGCGTCGTGGTCGGCCAGAACTGAGAGGCCGTCCGCCGGCATCATCGCGCCGTGCTCGAGGTAGTACTTGCACGACCAGGGGAGGTCGGTGGTCTGGATCGCGAAGCGGCCGGTCACCCGGCCCGCCTGCCGCAAGACGTCGAGGCCGACCGCGATGACCTCCTTGCCGATGCCATCCCCGGGGATCACGGCCAGCCGGTAGGTTGCCATCGGACAAGTATGCTGGCCGGACCGAGTGGACTCCGCCGCATCAGACGAGGGATTCCCGTGACGGACGCCGACACCAACGGTCCACCCAAGAAACGCCGGTCCCGGCTGGCCACCGCGGTCGCGGCCGGCCTGGCGGTCCCCCTCGCCTTGCTGGTCAGCTGCGCGGTGTGGACCGCGTACGCGAATACGCTGACGCCGGCCGCCCTGGATCAGGGACCATCGACGAACCCGCAACCGTCACCGCCCGGTGTGCTCTCCCCCACCGCGGCTCGAGCGCTGAAAGCCTACGGCGGCGAAGCGCTGTGGAGGAATGCGATTTCGGTGGACAGCACGGTGACCGTCGGCGGGCTCCTGTTTCAGCTCAAGGGCATCAACATCCCACCGCACGCCAGGATCACGGTGGACGTTCAGCGTCCCCGAACGGTCATCGACCCGGTCGACCCAGCCGGCGACGTGGGTGTGCTCGAGGGTTTCATGGTGATGATCCTGTCGCCGAGCGGAAAGATCCTGGAGCAGCGCGCCGACGCCCGGGAGCATCTCCAGAATGCCACCGTCAGCACCAAATGGGACCGGCTGAACCTCGTGTACTTCCTGGGCTATGCCTTCTGGGGCTATTACGCCCTCCCTGCCCTGCTGATGCGACCGGATATCGAATGGACCGAACTCAGCGATGGTCTGCTGCAAGCCGACTTCGGGACCAACCTGCCCGTCCACAGCCGCATCCAGCGATTCTGGTTCGACAGGAGCAGCACCGGCCTTCTCAGGCGCAATGACTACACGCCCGAGGCGGCCGCCGCCACGGCCAGGGCGGCGCACGTCATCTTCGAGCACGGAGTCTCGAACGGCATCCGCTATCCGTCCAAACGCCGGGTGAAGATATCGCTGGAGCAGTACGGCTGGGTTCTGCCGTTTCCGGATTTCATCACCATCGATGTGGAACGCTGGCAGCTACAGTGACCGTGGATGACGACGGCCTAGCTGCCGGGTTCACGAGAGCTCGAAGGCATGAGCTCCAGCTGAAAGTGATGCGGCAGGGCTTCCGGGTCGAGGAGCTCCCGACCCTGATTCCGGACGTCGTTCACCAGCGATGAGGCCGGCGCCAGGTGGAGCCACCCGTCGGGACAGGAACTGAGGAACTCGCCAATCTGCTCGAGCGACAGCTCCTCCAGCACCCAGGTCGCCGCGTCGTCGTCGTTCAGCACCACCGGCATCCGGTTATGGAGGGGCTGAATGTCCCCGTTGGGAACCGTCGTCAGGATGGTCGTCGCGGGTTGGCCCTCCCAGCGTCCCAGGAGCGCGGCCAGATTCAGGGGCTTGCCATCGGCGCGGGAAACGGCGATCGGGAGCCGCCGCCCTCCGACCGTCCGCCACTCGTAAAAGTGGTTGGCCGGCACGAGCACGCGCTGGCCGAGGAGCATCCGCTGGTAATAAGGCCTGGCGATCGCCGTCTCGGCGCGGAGGTTGAAGAGCCCTCCCTTGCCGCCGTCGATACCCCAGCGGACGACGTCGGCGCGGTCAGGGCCGACCGTTAGGACCGGATCGGTCGGCGCGATGTTGTAGCGCGGCGCCTGCTCAGGCGCGTCCTGAAGCCACGAGTAGGACGCGAGGAGCTCCGCCCGAGGAATGGAGAAGGAGATCCGGCCGCACATATGTCTATTGTCCGCTGATTGCCCATGACCTATCAGGCCGCCATCGCCCTGGTAGTGGCAGCGCATCGCTCGTCCAAGTTAGCCAACGCGACAGCCGCATCACTCGGCCAACGTTAGCGGAGTTCTCAATTCTCCTTGGACGCGAGAATCCTGAGCCGTTGCTAGCGCGCTGAGCTCGGCCGCCTGGAAGAAGCCCGGGGGCCCTGCAAGTCCCAGCTCGCAGAGGATCGTGCCGTGCGTCCACAGTGCCTGATACTTGTGGAGCCGCCCTTTGTCGAGGAAGCCATCGAAGAAGTGCGATCGGTCGCCAATCTTCGGTCCAGCGATTTCTCGGTTACCGTTCTGTTGGAGTGCCCCCAACGCTCCCTGCAGGTGGTCGTCCAGACCGTACTCGGGAGTGAAGATATAGCAGAGAGTGAGGATGACATGATCAGGCTGTCGAGGTCTGAAAGTGGCTTTGTAGGTGCAGACCACGTCATTCGGGGCAACCCATTCAATCGGGCCGCAAGCATTTCCCCGGTAGTCGGGGAAGTAATCCGCGGGGACGTCATAGGGGCCAAGGACCATGTTGGCTGCTGGCATGGTGCGTCCCTTCTTTTTCGGACCATGACGAAGGGCGTCGTCGATGAGCCGGAATAATCGACCCTGAGTCGTCCTTGCCGGGTATTGTCGCCAAGCCCCAAGGCTCGGAAGCCCAGAGTTATCGCGCTCGATTCGTGCATGCCACAATTCGCGCCGACCTCGCTCGGCCACAACGTTCAGGAGGAATTCGGTCCGATCAGGATCGGCAGATAAGTCCTTGTATTTGTCGGCGTCTCCGCTCCAAGCCGAGATCCGAAGACACAGCCTGGATAGGCTTCGATTCGCGACCTCCACCGGGAGCAGCTGGGTCATCCAGCCAATGTGACCGCCTTCGCGCTCCGAGTAAACCGGCGGAATGACTATTTCGTGCAGGTCACCGTACAGATCCTGGGCGTAAGCAAGCGGCACTTCGTCGGCGGTTGGGTCCTCCCAGCGCCGGGCGGCACGGGTACTCGCAGCGAGGGCCCAGTCGCGGAACGCGTCGAAACTCATGTGGGGCATCGATGGTCAGGACCAGATACGAGAAAGGGTACATGTATACGAAATGGTGCCCGCACCAGGATTCGAACCCGGGACCAACTGATTAAGAGTCAGCCGGTCGCTTTTCGAATACGAATCGCCGCTACGACCAACTGATCAACAATCAGTTGACCTGCCACCTCCTTTCGCGGGTTGATCGTGACTCTGACCACCTTACCAGTAATCAGCTCAGGCCCACCTCGATCCACTTTTCCCTGTCGTGATCGGCGCCGCATCGGGCGACCCTTCCAAGACAGTGCCGACTCCGACTCCAGAGACGATGCACGATTGAGAGTGACTCACCAGTCTCAGCTCTGCCATCGGCGAGGGTAGAAGCTCCTGGTGGTTTTCAAGACCGGCCCCGGATCGTTCACCAGCGTTCGCGGTTATTCGCCGTCGTTCGCCCTGTAGATGGCATCCTCGACCCATCGTCCGCCAAAGTTCGCCGACGTTCGTCATAGTTCGCCGCGGTTGCCGTCAGCGTTGCCGTCAACCGTCAGCGAGGGCACCGGACGCGGCGCACGACACCGAGTCCCCAAGAACCCAACTGCCCGAGCCTTTACGAAATCTAGGACAATTCAAGGGCTGACGACCTAAATTTTTCAACGTGTAACCGACGCGGATGTGGTCCCGTTATATGGGTTGATTGGCATGTAAGTTACTGGCGGCAGCCGCAATTGAGATGCACCCGGCCGCATGCGGCCCTCCCGAACGTCAGGCCGCGATGGATCTGATTCCGTCACCGCTGACCTGCCCGGCGAGGCCGAATTTCGGCTCTGCGGTTGCGGCCGCGGGTCCGAGTCGCTTGCCAACTGTGGTTAGAAGCAACTTCCAAGCATTGCAAGTTTTGCCTTCAGGATTGGCCCAATGAAAATGGCTATCTTGGCTGCCATCGGTTTGCTCGGAGCCGGTTGCGGCACGCCATCAGGCAGTGGCGTGACTCCGTTCCCATCGTCACATGGAGGCGCGCAGCTGAGCTGCCGCCTAACGGTCGTAACGTTTGGAACCTTTGACTCTCGCGCGGTCACCGCTTCGGGCGCGGGCGGCCAGGGCGCCAACGTCGGCTTCTTCCAGTTTCCGAAAGGGCCGGCGGTCACTGATGAGCATGATCTGATCGGTTGGGATCCGATTCGGTTTCGTACGCACACCCTACGACAGCCGGTGCTCGAGTCAGGCGGCCAGAGCCAGACTGCCTCCTGGGATGCAGCCGCAGCCCGCTGGGTGCCCGTCGACGCCGGATTGGTTTCCCCAGACGGAACGGTTTATGCCTGGACGGAGGATCCATCGCCTGACCAGCATTTCAGCCGTATCCATCTCACGACCGTCTCGGATGGTCATGATCGCGTTGTGCTGGCCTCAGGGTCCGGCAACGAAGCCGCGCTTAATTACGCAGTCGTGCGGCATGACAAGGACGCCTTACTCCTAACATCTCTGGCGGTAAGCGAGGGGGGCTGGTACGAGTCCAATCGAGGATTGTGGCGTCTCGATCTCAACTCCTATCACCTGACTCAAGTCGCTTCGATGACAGTATCATGGATGCTCCTAAGTCCTCGGGCGGCCTGGATTACCGATGTTGACCCGGCCGGGGGACCACCTGTGGTCGCGCCTTCCCCAGACAGGGGTAACATGCCCAACCGTCTAATTCGACTCGACCTCGCAACCGGAACCACACAGACGTGGATGACTACACCAGGGAAAGCCTTGACCCTGCTGGGGGTTGACCTGATAGATAACCCCCTTGTAAGGACCCAAACTGCCAACTCCACGGAGGTCGACTACTCAGTAGCATCAAACCAGACAACGATAGTCTACCAATCCACAGCTCCTCCTACGTATGGACCAAGCGACGATCTCAACGCGACCGGCGCGGGTTATGCCCCGCGCCAGGTCTTGGTCGATAAACACGGCATTTGGCTGGTGCACCAACCTGGAGAGCCGGTCAAGCTAACTCTGTTTAATCCGACGATCGGACTCGAAGGTGTGCCAAGCCTTGGTAACTTTGATTCCGTCCACGCTTGGCACCCTGCCGGTTCCTGCCTTGAGTGAGATACCGACTGATGCGCATCGAAAGCTCAATCAAGGCACGGTCCTGCAACAAGCCACGCGTGGACCGCGTCGAACTGACCGAGGCTTGGCAATCTCTCCAGGCCGGTCCCAGGGTTAAGGAGAAGGAGAAAATGGAAAGGAGGCTCTCCTTGAAGGTGTGCCAGCCAGATGCCGTGGGTATCCACCATGACCTGACGAGGGGCGTAAGCCGCGCCAGTTGCGTTGAGATCGTCGCTTGGTCCGTATGTCGCGGCAGAGGCGGATCGGTACACCATAGTTGTCTCGTCTGGAGCGGTTGAGTAGTCAATCTCGGTCGAGTTGGCAGACTGGATCCTGAGGAGAGGGCGATCCATAAGATCAACCCCCAGCAGGGTCACAATCTTCCCCGGTCGGGTGATCCACGTCTGCGTG
>DASPZT010000390.1:0-2000 GCA_035636135.1 Candidatus Limnocylindria bacterium
ACCGGCACCGGCAACCTGGTCTACGAGCGCGGCCTCCAGACCGTCCGCGAGCAGATGACCTCCGGGGAAGGGTTCGCCGGCCCACTGGCCCGGACGCGCCTCTTCCCGCCCATGCTCACCCAGATGGTCCGGGTCGGCGAAGAGACCGGAACGCTGGACACCTACCTGGAACAGGCCTCCGACTTCTACGAGGAGGAGCTCGATTACCGGATCCGGGCGATGACCGCCTTAATCGAACCCGTAATGACGGTCATCGTCGGCGTGGTGGTCGGTTTCATCGCTGTTGCACTGATCTCTGCTATGTACGGCCTGGTCGGGGCGTTGAAATGAGTAGCATGGCCCGCGACCATCATTTCTTCCGCTTCTCCCTCCCCCTTGCGGGGAGGGGTAGGGGAGGGGGTCTCGGCGAACTCTCCCTCCCCCCTTCCCGGGGAACAGATACCACTCCGTGTCCTCGCGTGCCCGCGGCAGCGTTTCGGATGGGCAGCCATCGCAGCCGCCAGGGGATGACCTTTATTGAGGTCCTGATCGCCGTCGCCCTGCTGGGCGTGATCGTCGTCACCATGATGGCCGGGCTCTCGTCCATCGCGTTGGCGACCGGGCATCACCGGCAGCAGACGACGCTCGATCTCCTGGTGCGCTCTGAGGCCGAAGACTTGAAGAGCAAGCTGTATAGCCCGAGGCCGGCGAACTACGCCACCATCTCGGCGCCTGGATACACCTTTTCCATCACCCAGGTGCTGTACTGGGATCCGGCGTCCGGAACGTGGACGGCCATAACTGACAACGGCCTGCAGCAAATCTCGGTCACCGTCACCGCACCGGGTGGCGGGAGCGAGCAGGTCATCGTACTGAAGGTGGAGCCATGAGCCTTCACGGTCCCCTCCCCTCTGGGGAGGGGCAGGGGAGGGGATCCCGGCTGCGGGGTGGCTTCACCATTATCGAAGCGGCCATCGGGTTGCTGGTCCTGGCGCTGATTACCGGCGCCATGGCCAGTACCTTCCTGGTCGGCTACACCGTCATCAGCAAAGAGGCCAACCAGGTGTCGGCCGACGGCGCCCTCGGCTCCTCCAGCTTGAGCCTGCTGCGCGATCTCAGCAGCGCGACGTCGATCACCTACACGGGGCTCCTCACGGCTGGCAGCGGCTCTCTTGGAGTGACCGCCGGGGCGGCGCCCGGCACGACCGTCACCTACACGATTGACGCCCAGGGCAACCTGGTGCGCAGCGGGTTCGTCGCGGCCCGTGGCCTCCAGAGCCTGGCGCTGGCCACCGCCGGATGCCAGCTGACGGTCACGGTTACCCCGAAGGCCATCGCCGTCGCGCAGACACTTCGGGTGACCCAGCGCATCGGAGCGACGGGATGCTACTGAACTCGCGCCGGCGCCGTGGGCAACGCGGCCAGGCCCTCCTGTTGGTCCTGGTTTTCATGGCGGCGTTTCTGATCCTGACCTGGGCGGGTCTCACCCTGGCCGCCGCCAGCTTTCTCGACCTCAGCTCGGTCCAGGCAGACACCCGGACCACGGTAGCCCTCGATGCCGGACTGGCCTACGGAATGGAAGCCCTCGACCTGAAGAACGGGAACGGCTGCAACACCCCAAAAACCCCGGCCCCCTTGGTCCTGAACTATCCCAGCGGCGCCGTCACCGTGAACCTCACTGTCACCAAGGGCACCCCCTGCAAGGGGAACGGCGCCAACTTCTCGTTCCACGTCAGCTCACCGAGCAGCAGCCATACCCTGGACGCGCTCGTCACCCAAACGGGTGGGGTGATGGTCATCACTTGGGAACACTTCCAGTGACGCCCGTCTGCGCCATCGAGCTCGATGTCCGTGAGCTCAAGGTCCTGCAGCTGGGAGATGGAGGCGCCCTGCATCACGCCCACAGCCTGCTGCCGGACGGCGCCTACCGCGAAGGGATGCCGACTCGGATCTTGATGGAGGTCCTCCTGCAGACCCTCGCCAGCAGCGGCGTCACGGCCCGGCTGGCCCGGGTCGCCATC
>DASPZT010000391.1:0-13907 GCA_035636135.1 Candidatus Limnocylindria bacterium
CAAGGGGGAGGGAGAATTGAGTGCAGGGGCATCAACAACTGCCGCTCTCAACAGTGCTAGAATCACATAAAGAATCCGTTATATGTCCACCATGCTCGTGGCGTCGCCGCCGTCGCTGCGCGAGTTTCGGGCCCACTTTCAAGGCCTGGCCAGCCTTACCCGATTGCGCATCCTGGAGTTCCTGGCGGGGGCTGGCGAGGTCTCGGTGCAGGACCTCGCCGACAGCCTGGGAATCAGCCAGCCGCGCCTGAGCTGGCACCTGCGCATGCTGCGACGTGGTCACCTGGTCCGGACCCGGCGGGCGGGCCGGCTGGTCCTGTGTTCGGTCCACCGGGAGGGGATCGTGGCCTTCCAACGTGAACTCTCTGGATTGATCGCGCCGCGGCCCAAACCGCGGACGCTGTACCAAAGGAGCGAGGGGTAACCGATGAGCACAAAGAACGGCACGGTAACGAAAAACGGCAAGGTGCGGGCACCGCGCCGCCCAGACGGGCGCTCCCGGCGCAAGGTCCGGGTTGCCATCCTGGGGGTCGGCAACTGCGCCTCGTCCCTGATCCAGGGCGTGCAGTACTACCGCGACGCCAAGCCGGGGGCTCCCATCCCGGGCATCATGCACGTCGACCTGGGCGGCTACCACATCCGCGACATCGAATTCTCGGCCGCCTTCGACATCGACCGCGAGAAGGTGGGCAAGGATCTCTCGGACGCCATCTTCAGCGGCCACAACAACACCGTGAAATTCGCCGACGTGCCGCACCTGGGCGTCAAGGTCGAGCGGGGGATGACCCACGACGGCCTGGGGAAGTACCTCTCTGAGATCATCACCAAGGCCCCCGGTCCGACCGCGGACATCGTGGGCATCCTGAAGGCGACCCGCACCGATGTGGTCGTCAACTACCTGCCGGTCGGCAGCGAGGAGGCCGTCAAGTGGTACGCCGAGCAGGTGCTCGATACGGGTTGCGCCTTCGTGAACTGCATGCCGGTGTTCCTGGCCCGCGAGCCGTACTGGCGGGGACGCTTTGAGCAGCACGGGATCCCCATCATCGGCGACGACATCAAGTCCCAGGTCGGGGCGACCATCGTGCACCGCGTCCTGACCCGGCTGTTCGAGGACCGTGGCGTCAAGCTGGAGCGCACCTACCAGCTCAACTTCGGGGGCAACACCGATTTCCTGAACATGCTGGAGCGGGAGCGGCTCACCTCCAAGAAGATCTCCAAGACCAACAGTGTCAAGTCCCAGATGGCGACGCCCCTCGCGGATGACAACATCCACATCGGCCCGTCTGACTACGTGCCCTGGCTGGGCGACCGCAAGTGGGCGTACATCCGGCTGGAAGGCCGCTCCTTCGGCGACGTTCCCCTCAACATGGAACTGAAGCTGGAAGTCTGGGACTCGCCCAACTCGGCCGGCGTTGTGATCGATGCGGTCCGCTGTTGCAAGCTGGCCCTCGACCGGAAGCTGGCCGGCGCCCTGGAAGGCCCGTCGTCCTATTTCATGAAGTCGCCGCCCGTGCAGCACACCGACAGCGTGGCCCAGCGGCTGACCGAGGAGTTCATCAGCGGGACGGCGGTCAACGGGGAACTGGCTCAACGCCCGGTGGCGACCGCCGAGCCAACCTCCACGCGTCGCGAGCCCGCACCTCGTCGATGACGCTCGCCCTCCCGTTCCGGCTGGGAAACCTGGTCGTCCGGATGCTCCCACCGGCGGTGCGGTACCCGCTGGCGGCGCTGCTGGGCCGCTGCGCCTTCTATGCCATGCCCCGCCGACGGCGGATCGCGCTGCAGAACTACGGACAGGTCCTCGGCTTACCCCCTGATCATCCCCGCACCAAGCGAACCGCGCGCCACGCCTTCGGCAATTACGCCAAGCTGGTCGCCGACTTCATCCTGATGGACTCGCTCTCGCCGCAGGCCATCCGGGCGTTGGTCCGGGCCGACGGCGTCGAGCACCTCGACCGCGCCCTGGCGCAGGGCAAGGGGGCGATCGCCGTCACGGCCCACGTGTCGAACTGGGACATCCTGGCGGCGGCCGCCGCCGTCCGCGGCTACGTGGTCAACGCCGTCACTGAAGAGCTTCCCGGCAACGGCCTCAACCAGGTGGTGATCCGGGCACGGGAGCGGATCGGCATGCACGTGATCCCGCTCGCCTCCTCGGGCGCGGTGCGCGCCATCCTCCGGGCCCTGGCTCGCAACGAGGTGGTGGCCCTGGCCTCAGACCTGTACCGCGGGGAGCACGGCGTGCCGGTGACCTTCTTTGGCCGGCCGCTGGCGTTTCCGCCCGGCCCGGCGGCCATCGCCCTCAAGACCGGCGCCCCCCTGGTCCCGGTGTGGGTGCGTCGCGAGCCCGATAATCGGTACGTGGCCGAAGTGGAGGCGCCCCTGGAGGTCAGCCGGGCCGGCGACCGCGCCCGCGACATCCAGCTGACCACCGAGCGAATGGCCCGCTTCTTCGAACGCATCATCCGCCGGACGCCCGACCAGTGGTTTGTCTTCCTGCCGATGTGGCGCGACGGCCGCGCGCCCAGCGCCCAGCCGCCGCTGGAGGCGGCCCTGGACACCACGCCATGATCACCTATCTCGGGTTCCGCCTCATCGAAGGCATCATCGCCCGGGTGCCGCGCCGGGTCGCGTACGCGCTCGGGGTGGTGATCAGCACCATCGCCTTTCCCCTGCTGGCCCGGCAACGCCGGGCGCTGGAAGCCAACCTCGGCTACGTGTTCCCCACCATGCGACAGGCCGAACTGCGCAAGCTCGCCTGGCGCAACTGGCTGAACCTGACCAAAGCCTGGATCGATTTCTTCAAGATCCCGCGCATGGAGCGGGGCAAGTTGGGCCAACTCCTGCGCGCCACCGGGACTGAGAATCTGGACCTGGCGGCGGCGGCCGGCAAGGGCGTCATCGTGGTCGGCGTCCACATGGGGTCCTGGGAGCTGGCCGCGGCCAGCTGGGCGGCGGCGCACGGCGAGATCGGGGTCATGGTGGAGCAAATCGAGCCGCGGCGACTCTTTAACCACGTCGCCCGCCGCCGGTCTCGCATGGGGATCAGGGTGATCCCGCTCAGCCGGACCGGGGCGCGCGACATCATGCGCCTGCTGAAGGAGAAACGCATGGTGGTGCTGGCCATGGACCGCGACATCCTGCGCACCGGCCGCCCGGTCCGCTTCTTTGGGCGGCTTGCCTCCTTTCCCACGGGCCCGGTCGAGATCGCGCTCAAGACCGGCTCCCCGATCCTGCCCGCCTTCGTCATCCGGGACGCCCAGGACCGCTATCTCGCGTTCGGGGAACCGCCCCTTTTCCTGCGCCCGACCGACGACCACGAGGCCGACGTGCAGGGTGCCATGGAACGGATCCTGGCCACGTTTGAACGGTATATCACCCGATACCCGGACCAGTGGCACGTGCTGGAGCCGATCTGGCCGGTGACGAGCGTTTCGCCAACCGTCACACTACCGTCACCGCCAGCGCAGGCTGCTGTCGGAGACTGAAGGAGGAGCCTTCGCGTGGGTAAAGCCGACTTCCACATGCACACTTCGCTCAACGATGGCACGGCCACCGTGCGGGAAACGCTGGACTATGTTCGCGACCGCACCGACCTGGACGTGATCGCCATCACCGATCATGACCGCCTCACCGGCAGTTACGAAGCCATGGAGATGGCCAACGAGTACAAGTTCGCCGTGGTGCCGGGCAGCGAGCTGACCACCCTGCATGGACATCTACTGGCGCTGTACATCGAGAAGCCGGTGCCGATGTGGCGGCCCCTGGAATGGACCATCGGGCAGATCCACGAGCAGGGCGGTCTGGCCATTGCCGTGCACCCGTTCTCGATGCTCACCCGAAGCATCGGGTTCCGCTCCTTCGACGGCATCATGAAGCACCCCTCCCCGGAGATTTACTTCGATGCGGTGGAGACCTTCAATCCGTCGGTAGCGGGTCGCACCTGCGCCGCCAAGATCAAGCGGCTGAATGACGGCCGCTTTCACCTGCCCGAAGTCGGCTGCTCGGATAGCCATCACCTGGAGGGGATCGGGACCGGCTACTCGACCTTTCCGGGCACCAGCGCGGCCCAGCTCAAGACCGCGATCGCGGGCAGCCAGACGCAGGCTCATGGCACGTATTGGGACTTCGTGACCCACCGGCGGATCGCCCAGCTAAAATTCCGGCGGATCGGCCGGATGTGGATGCGTCACGGGCTGTCGGCCGTGCGGGCGGTCGCCGGCGACTAGATCGGGATGGGGAAGCCATGAAAATCGCGCTGATCTCCGCCTACGATTACGCGCACCCCGGTGGGGTGACCGAGCACGTACGGCACCTGGCGGCCGAACTCCGCCGGCGGGGCCACGACACCACGGTCTTTGCGCCGTGCTCTGACCACGAGTACGCGGAGACCCACCCCGATTTCGTCCGGGTGGGGCGGCCTTTTCCGATCCCCATGCACGGCTCGGTGGCCCGCATCAGCGTGAGCCTGCAGCTCACCAACCGGATCAAGCGGTACATGCGGCAGGGCGGCTTCGATGTGGTGCACCTCCACGAGCCGCTGATGCCGGTGCTGCCCATGACCGCCCTCCGGTATTCGGAAGCCACCACGGTGGGCACCTTCCACGCATTTGCCCGCTCCAATGTTGGCTACTACTACGGCAAGCAGCTGCTGAAGCGCTACGTCAAGCGGCTCAACGCCCGCATCGCGGTGTCCGTTCCGGCCCGCGACTTCGTGCAGCACTATTTCCCAGGCGAGTACCGGATCGTACCCAACGGCATCGACGTGGCCCGCTTCCGCGACCAGCCGCCGCTCCCCGAGCTGCGGGACGGGAAGGTGAACATCCTGTTCGTCGGCCGGCTCGAGTACCGCAAGGGCCTGGGCTACCTGCTGCGGGCGTTTGCCCGACTGAAAGAGGATTTCCCCCAGCTCCGCCTGGTGATCGTGGGCGATGGCCCCATGCGGCGCTGGTATGCCAACTTCCTGGCCCGCAAGCAGCTCCCGGACGTGATCATGGCCGGCTACGTCTCGGCCGACGAGTTGCCCCGCTATTACGCCAGCTGCGATATCTTCTGTGCCCCCAACACCGGGGACGAGAGCTTCGGCCTGATCCTGCTGGAGGCGATGGCCGCCGGCAAGCCGATCGTGGCCACCAACATCGACGGCTTCCGGTGGGTGGTGCACAGCGGGCGCGAAGGGATCCTGGTCGACCGCAAAGACAAAGGGCAGCTGGCCAGCGCCCTCCGGGTGCTGATCAAGGACGAGGCCCTCCGGCGGGACATGGGACAGGCCGGCCAGCGCACCGTCGTCCAGTACGACTGGGAGCGGGTCACCCAAGCGGTCCTGGACGTCTACCGCCAGGCGGCCGCCGGCGCGGCGCCGGCGCCCGCGCGGGAGCTTGAACCCACCCTGAGTCCGAACTGATGTTTACCCAGAAATTCCAGGCCTGGGTGCGCAAGTGGGCCGAACGGCTGGTCTCGGTCTTTCGCGACTCGCCGCTGACCCCCAACATGCTGACCCTTTTCGGGCTGGTGATCACGGGGGCCGGGGCGGCCGCGCTGGCCGTGGGCCACCTGACCATCGCCGGGTTCATCCTGTGGTTCGCTGGCCTCTTCGACATCTTGGACGGGGCGCTGGCGCGAGCCTCGGGCAAGGTGTATCCGTACGGCGCCTTCCTCGATTCCACCGTCGACCGTTACTCGGAGGGCCTGGTCTACCTGGGCCTCCTGGTGTTTTTCCTGGGCCAGCACCAGACGGTGCAGCCGGTCCTGATCCTGCTGGCGCTGGCCGGGTCGTTCCTGGTCAGCTACGTGCGGGCCCGGGCGCAGAGCCTGGGCTTCACCTGCGAGGTCGGGATCCTCGCCAGGCCGGAGCGGGTGGTGATCATCGTGGCCGGCCTGCTCCTGGACGGCATCGTGGGCCACCATGTGGTGCTCACGCTGGCGCTGGTGATCCTGGCGGTGGGCACCAACTTCACTGCGGTGCAACGCATCTGGGTGGTCTGGCAGCAGAACCGCGCCATGCTGCGCGCCCAACGTCGGCGGCCGCTGCCGGCCGGGGCGGATGAGGCCGGCGCCGCTACCCCGACCCGGCCGGCGAAGCGGCGGTTCTTCGAAACGCCTTAGCCCGGATCCGGGCTTAGCCTCGCGCCCGCGCCTGCAGGCCGTATCATCTTGGCCATGCAAGTCGCGATCTACACGAAGGGCTCCCCCGAGCGCTTTCTGACGACCCTGAAGCGGCGGATCAAGAACACCGAGATTCGGGCCTGGGAGGTGCGCGCCGCCAAACCCCTTACCCTTGTGCACGCCGGCGATCGGTACGGCAAGATTCGGGTGACCTTCACCGGCGCCACCCCGGCCCGTCGCCAGTCGCTGGGGACGTTTGCCACCCCGGTGCCCGCCCTGGTGGCCACCATCAAGGACGGACCATCGGCGGACCGCGTGCTCGGCTTCCTGGTCGGAATGCTGACCCGGCACGCCGAGCCCCTCGGCGTGAGCGGCGTCGGGATCCCGCTCCAGGGTTAAGCCCGAATCCGGCCTAAGCGGACGACGCCTCCCCTACCCCTCCCGAAGGAGGAGGGGAAGTCTGCGGCTCGCCCACGAACAGGCGCTTCTTCACCGCCAGGTAGATCACGATCGCGACATTGGCAGCCAGGATGCCAACTCTGAGCACGGTGATCCGGGCAATCACCTCATGCACCTCAAAGGGGATGCCCAGCCCGCCCGCGATCACGATCAGGTACTCGGCCCAGCGCCGCCGCCGGGCGAGGCCGATGGCTTCGGTCAGCTCCAAGGCGCCAAAGGCGAGGGCGCCGAGGGCGATCAGAACCACGGTCCGAGGGGGAAGGAAGCCCAGCCCCTCCAGGCCACGGGTCAGCAGGTGGCGGAAGAAATTGCGTCCCGGGTTTTCGTTGAGCTCCGAAGCCCAGAACCGAACCAGGTGGACGATCTGCTTGCTGCCGGCCAGGAGAGCGATCCCCAGGACGAGGGCTACACCACCGCGAATTGCGCGCTCCAGCACGATCAGCCGGATCACGGTGTCCACGGGCTGCGACTCGCGCCCCAGTTCGTGCTTGAGCTTCTGCCACCAGCTCATGCCGGCAGCGCCTCCAGCAGCCGATCCACGTCGTCCTCGTTGTTGTAGTAGTGCGGCGACGCCCGCAGGAAGTCTCCCCTCCGCGAGAGGATGACGCGGGCATCGCGCAGCCGGGCATCTACCTCATCGGGCACCGTCCGTGGATGACGGAACGACACGATACCCGAGTGCTCGGCGGGCTTGACGCCGGGGGCGACCAGCTGGTATCCGCGTCGGGGCAGCTCGTCACGCAGCAGCTGGGCCAGGTGCAGCACATGCGCCTCCACCCGGGCCAGCCCGGCCCGCACCAGCAGGTTGAGGGCCGCTCCCAGGCCCAGGATGCCGGGCAAATTGGGGGAGGCGTCTTCGAAGCGCCGGGCGGTCGGCTTGAGGGTCAGGTCGTAGTCAAAGTACTCGTGGTCCTTGACCACGCTCTCGGTCCCGATACTGGGTGGGCGCAGCTGCTCGAAGAGCCGCGCCCCCACGTAGCTCACGCCGATCCCCATGGGGCCCAGCAGCCACTTCTGGGCGCCGGCGGCCAGAAAGTCCATGGGGAGAGACCCGACATCGATGTCCAGCCCGCCGATCGCCTGCACCCCATCGACGACCAGGAAGATGTCGCGCCGGCGGCAGCCGCGGCCAATGGCTTCCAGGTCGCTGCGGAAGCCATTCCAGAACTGGACCAGGCTGATGGCAACCAGCCGGGTCCGGCCGTCGCAACGGCCCAGAAGCCCGGCCGGATCGACGCGGCCGTCGACCGGTTGGTACAGCCGAAATTCCACTCCACGATCCTCTAACGCCATCCAGGGATAGATATTCGCCGGGTACTCGCCATGAACCCCTACCACATTGTCTCCCGGGCGCCAGTCCAGGCCGGCCGCCACCAGCGATAGGCCGGCCGTGGTGCTGTAGGTGAAGGCGCAGGTCTCCGGACGGACCCGCAGGAGCTGCCCGACCAGGCCGCGCACCTGCTCCCGCAGCTTCCACCACTGGGCCTCGTCGAAAGGCTCTTCCCCCTGGCGTCCCAGGTAGACATCGATGGCCGCCCGCACCGGTCCGGCCAGCGGCGCGATGGACGCCGCGTTCAGGTAGGCATAGCGCTGGGTGATCGGAAACAACTCGCGCATCTCCTGCGCGGTGAGGGGCATGTAGCCTTCGCACACTACACGAAGGGACCCCGGTCGGGGAGGGGAAAGTGGGACCTCGTCACCATCTGCCCCTCCCCTACCCCTCCCCGGGGGGAGGGGAAAGTGGGACCTCGTCACCATTTACCCCCTCCCCTACCCTCCCCGTGGGGAGGGGAAAGTGAAGACCGTCGAGAGGGCGGGTATTCTGAATCGAGCCATGCCAGCGGTTGACGACAAAGTGCTGGAGGCGTTCCGCCAGATCGCCCTCCCGGTCGAGGCTTTCGCCAGACGGCACGACGTCCGCGTTGATCGCTACCCAAGGGGGAAACCCGCCTGGGAGCTCCGCTTCGCGCGCGGCCAGGGCGGCGAGGCGGCCATCGTGCTCAGTCACCGGGAGCCGCAGGGACACGTTCTGGATGTCAGTGCGGTCTGGTGGCTGGACGATTTCCATGCCCGGACGCGACGCGTCCACTCGGAAAAGATCGGCGCGCACTACGGGCGCGACGGGGACCCTGCCCTGGAGCGCTTGCTGGAGGATGCCTTTACCCGGATCGCAGGCTGGAGGGATGCCGACCTGGGGCCGGCGCGCGGCCCCTATCGGGACTGGGCGAAGACCCATACTGCCGAGAGCTTCGCCGCCCAACGGGAGCGGCTGCCGCGACATTGAACACTCCCGAGCAGGAACTGCGCCTGGCCTTCGCCCGGATGGCCGGTATGGTCCTGGCCTTCATCGGGCTGACCGTGGGTGGCGGCGTCGCCCTGATCGTCGGGGCGGCCCTCATCTTCCGCTTCCTGTACGGGGGCTGACGGGCGCCGGATCAGGCCCAGCGGCGGGCGACGTCGGGGGCGGCTCTCGTCACCAGGTCGGGATGGAGCAGGCCGGCCATGATCTCAACACTGTCCACCAGGCGCGGGCCCGGCCGGCTGAAGTAGGCATTGCCGTCCACCACGTAAACGTCGCCGCTGCGGACCGCGGGGAGCGCCTCCCAGCCGGGCCGCTGCTCTAGCAGCGGCATCTCCTGCAGGCTGCGATCCAATGAGAAGCCACAGGCCATCACCACGAGCACGTCCGGGGCGGCGGCCAACGCTTCCTCCCAAGTGATTACCCGGGCGGGCCGGCGACGATTCCCAAGCAGATCCTGGCCGCCGGCCAGCTCGACCAGCTCAGGGGTCCAGTGGCCGCTGCCAAAGAGCGGATCGATCCACTCCAGGCACAGGACTCGGCGGGGCTCCCGCTGCCCGACCAGCCGATTCACCGCGGACACCCGCTCCTGGAGACCGGTGACGACCCGATCGGCCTCGTCGATCCTGTCCGTCAGCCGGCCGACCAGCTGCACATGGTCATAGACATCTGACAGGCTTTCGGGCTCCAAAGAGACGAGCTGGGTCGAGCCGCCCAGCCGTCGGGCGGCGGTTTCCACGATCGGGTACGACACGGCGCAGACCTGGCACAGCTCCTGGGTCAGGATCAGGTTAGGGTCCAGGGCTGCCAGGCGATCGGCGTCCAGATGGTAGATGCTGCTGCCCTCGTGCACCAGCCGCCGGATGTGGCGATCGATCGCGCCGCTGCCGGTGCTCGGGCTCAGCACGCTGGCGGTGACGACCGGCTTGCGCTTCACCCTGATGGGGAAGTCGCACTCGTGGGTCACCGCCACCAGCTGGTCCTCCAATCCGAGGGCGCAGACAATCTCGGTAGCGCTGGGCAGGAGGGAGGCGATCCGCATCGGGGCTCAGGCGGGGACGAAAGGGTTGAGTAGCATCTCGGACTTGATCTCGGTCCGGGGGCCGTGCCCCGGATAGACCAGGGTCTCCGGCGGGAGCTGGTACAGGACGTTTCGAATGGAGAAGACGATCTTCTGCATGTCGCCGCCGGGCAGGTCCGTGCGCCCAATGCTGCGCTCGAATAGCGTGTCGCCGCTGAAGCAGTCGAGTCCGACCACGAAGCAAACCGATCCCTCCGTGTGTCCCGGCGTCTCCAGCACGCGCAGGGCCAGATCCGCAAACGGGATCTGCAGATCAGCGCCGAGCGGCAGGTCGATCGCGAACGGGGCAAAGCCGGGCGGGATGAAGGGCATCTCGGCCATGCGATGGAAGTCCACGATGCCGAGATCGGCCGGGTGCATGCCCACCAGAGCCCGGGTGGCTTCCCGAACCGATGGCACGCCTGCCAGGTGGTCGACGTGGCCGTGCGTGAGCAGGATCCGGTCCACCTGCAGGCCGTCCCGCTCGACCAGGTCCAGGACCGACTGGTATTGCAGCCCGGGATCAATGATCAGCGCGGTCCGGCTGTCCCGGCGGCGCAGGACGTAGCAGTTCTGGGCAAACAGCGGGTCTTTGAAGACGGACAGCTCAAGCCGCTCGCGAAGGGCCTCGGCGGGCGTCACCTATCGAGTCTAATTATTGGCGCCGTCGCCGGCTCAGGCCTGGGGTGCGACGCCTTCGGGCCGGCCGGAGCCCAACGCGCTCAGCGGCTCGGTCGCCACGTCGGTCAGCTGGCGCATGACCTCCATGGACTCGGTCACCGCGTCCACCCGGTACACGGCGATCGCTCCCCAGATGGTGCCCCGCTGGGCGATAGGGGTGGCGGCCACCGACCCGGTGGGGGGGTCCGATCCCTGCATCAGGTGCCGCGACCACGGACTCTTGGTCAGGTCGCCCACCACCACCGGCTTTTCCGTATAGAGAGACCACTCCAGGAGGGCCTCGAACACGGGCGTGAGCTCCTCCAGCCGGTCGGGCTGCCCGGGCAAGCCCAAAGCATCGCTGTTCCAGCGTCCGCCGGCATCACGATAGACCACCATCCCGCAAGCACCCCCCAGGATGGTCAGGGCCCGGCTCAGGACCAGGTTGGCGGCCATCTCCCGGACATGCTGGGTCGCCGCCGGATGGGATTCCGGCCGCGGCCAGGTCGCCTCTTCCACGCCTTTCCCCTCCTGGGTGCGCACGGACGGTGAAATTAGATAAAGGCTTTGTGAACTCGTTGTCAACTGCCCGCTAGCAATGGTAGCGGTCGGGGAGGCTCCCTGCGAGCCGGCCAGAGCTGGCTAGGGCGAGCTCTTGGGGCTGTGCGCGGGAGTCTTGGGCTTGCCCGCCGCCGGTGGGGTCGTATTCAGGGCCCGGTCGCGCGCCGCCTGGATGGCCGCCACCGCAGCCGGGTTGGTCACCTGGCCCTGGAGGTTGGCCAGCTGGGCGTCGTGCACCTGGATGGCTTCCTGCAGCCGGTTCTCCAGCAGCGCCTGGTCAGCGGGCGACCCGGCTTGCTCGGCCTCGGCGGCAGCCTCGGCCAGATCGGCCTCGTAGCTCTGCAGGGCGGCCTCCGCCAGGTCCAGCCGGTCGACGTCGATCATGGCCTGCGCCTCTACCAGGCGGATCCGGGCCAGCTCCAGATGGTAGCTGAATCGCGACGGGGCGCCCACGGTGAGCGCCAGCCGCAGGCCCTCGTCAAAGCGCTTGATGGAGTACAGGGGCGAGGTCGGCAGGCTCTGGGCGGAGGCGACGGCGCTGCCAACCAGGAGCACGGCCAGAGCCGCCGCCAGCGCCGTGGCCAACCGGAACGGCCTAAAGCGGCGAGCCGGAGCGGCTACGGGCCCGCCGGCCAGCCGCGCCGAAACCAGGTTCCAGGCACGGATCCGGGTAGCCGGGTCCGGAGTGACCGGCGGCATTCCCTGCAGCCGTTCGGCCAGCCGTTCGAAGCGGTCCATTTCGGTGTTCACCATGCGCTCCTCAGCTGCAGGGTCCGCTGCAGGGCACCCAGCGCTCGATGCTGGAGGGCCTGGACGGCGCCCACCGACTTGCCCACCACCTGGGCCACCTGGGCGGCGGTCAGGTCCTGGAAGAACCGGAGGATCAGAACCTGCTGCTGGTCCTCGGTGAGGGTCCGAATCGCCTCTCGCAGGTCCTCGTCGCGCAGCTTGTCGACGGCCAGTTCCGACGGGTCATCGCCCTGGGGCAGATTGACCTCTTCCAGGGGCACCATCGTCATCTTGCTCTGGCGCCGGTAGTGGTCGATGGTGGCGTTGTGGGCAATCCGGTACATCCAGGCCGTAAATGCGACGCCCTGGTCCTCGAAGGTATCCAGACGGGTGAGGGTGCGGGTCATGGTTTCGATGGCCACATCCTCCGCGTCCGCCACCCGGCCCAGCCGGGCATGGACATAGTTGTAGATCCGGTCGAAGTACCGGTCGAAGAGGAGGCGTGCGGCATCCTGGTCCCCGACTCGGACCCGGCGGACCAGCGAGAGATCGTCGTCAGCGGCCGCAGGGCTGGGCGTGGCAGACACTGTCGCCCATTATCAAGACTGGCGGCCGATTGCAGGCGGGTTGTGGCACGCATCTCCACCATCTAATACGCGGAGGTGCGATGGCGGCATATGGCGGCCGTGCCCTAGGGCCGGCCCCCATGTCGCGGGTCGGTCACACTTTCGGAACGGGTGCGCTACGCCAGCAGGACCCGGTCGCGGCCCTCCTCCTTGGCGCGATAGAGGGCGGCGTCGGCCGCCTCCACCAGGTCCCGCGGCGAGGTCGCGTGCCCCGGAAAGGTGGCAATCCCGCCGCTGAACCCCAGCCCGGTCCCCAGCCGCAGCCGGTGAGCTATATTCTCGGCGATGGCCTCCACGTCGGCCGCCGGCGTCCCGGGGAAGATCATGGCAAACTCCTCGCCCCCATAGCGGGCGCAGGTGTCCGTGACCCGTCGCTGGGTCATCAAGACCTCCGCCACCTGCCTCAGCACCTGGTCGCCGGCCGGATGGCCGTGCTCGTCGTTGTATTGCTTGAAGTTGTCCAGGTCCAGCAGCAGGAGGGAGACCTGGTAGCCGATCCGGGCGGCCCGGCGCAGCTCCTCCTCCAACCGCCCGAAGAACGCCCGATGGTTGGTCAGCCCGGTCAGCGAGTCGGTGGCCGCGGCTTCCCGCAGGCTCAGCGTCTCCTGTTCGTAGACGACCAGGATGACCGCCGCCAGCAGATCGTCGAACGCGGCATTCAGCCAGGGGCCGGCGGCCAGCGCGTCCAGCCCGCCGGCGCGGAACCCGGGCGTCAGGGCCGTCCAGGCCGCATCCCGCAGAGCCCGCACGTCGTCGAACATGGTGGGGAGGTCCACCCCCTGGCGCCCCCGGATCTGGACGAAGGCCGCCAGCCGGTCCGGCGGCGGCCGGGGCCGCCCCGCTCCGGCCACCCGGTCGACCGCCCACTCGAGGAGTGCGCGCAGGGTGGCTCGGGCCTCTTGATAGGTGCGCGAGTCGGGGCGCCGCGCCACCCGCTGCAGCCAGGGCTCGATGATGGCGGGAAGATAGCGCGCCAGGGCAGCGGCCGTGGCCGAGCGCAGGTCCGCCGGCTCGGTGATCACCGGCTCGCGTGGTTGGGTCATTGCACGACGATCGCCCCGGCCGGGCCCTGGTAGAGGCCTCCGATCCGGTAGGCGGCCACGCCCCCGGCGGCCAGCTCGGCCTCCAGCCGAGGCTGCGCCGATTGGGGGACCGCCATCAGCAGCCCACCCGAGGTCTGCGCGTCGCACAGCAGGATCCGTCGAGGCGGCAGGACGGCGTCCGACCACTGCACGGACGGGCGCAGCGACCGCTCATTGGAGCGGGTGCCGCCGGGCACCTCGCCGGCATCGGCCAGGGCCTCGGCCCCCGGCAGCACGGGCACGGCCGCCGCCTGGACCGTGGCGGACACGCCCGAGGCGCGGGCCATGGTGCGCAGGTGTCCCAGCAGGCCAAAGCCGGTAACGTCGGT
>DASPZT010000392.1:0-8902 GCA_035636135.1 Candidatus Limnocylindria bacterium
CGCGCGCAGGATGGCGTGATCGAGGCCCTGGAGGCCCCCGATCGACGGTTCCTGATCACGGTCCAGTGGCATCCCGAGGAGATCGCGTCCGTTGCCTGGGTGCAGCAGCTCTTCCGCGGCTTTGTCCGCGCCGCCGCCGCCAGCTAACTCCGGAACAGAGCCCCGCCGGCGCCAGACGTCACGGTGGTGGCTGGCCTCTACAGCCAGGTCACCATCGCGTACGACAGCGGAATCCGATAGCCGTCCTCACCTGCAAGGGAACCCGATCGGCTCTCGGTAGGCGGTGTCCGCGGCGGCCTGGGAGATGTAGCCGTCGTGCACCATCTGGGCCAGGACGTTGAAGTGGCGGGCGCGCGCCGCACACGGGTTCCGGTACAGGTCGTAATACGAGGGCGACTGTGGCAGGCCGGCCAGCATCGATGCCCGGGCCAGGTCCAGCTGGGTGGGCGCCATCTGGAAATACACCGACGACGCCTGGCCGACGCCCCAGGCGCCGTGGCCGAAATAGACGGAATTCAGATACGACTCCAGGATGACCGCCTTGGGAAACCGCAGCTCCAGCTTGAGGGCCATCACCAGGTCTTCGGGCTTGCGCCAGCCGTCGTCGTTTCCGTGCAGGTAGAGGTTCTTGATCAACTGCTGGCTCAAGGTGCTGGCCCCCTCCAGCGCCCGGCGGTGGTACAGGTCGGCCAGCAGCGCCCGCTCCAGGCCCTGCAAGTCGATGCCGTGATGCTGGTAGAACCGCTCGTCCTCGATGGCGATCAGGGCCTCGCTCAGGGAGTCCGGCACGGCGGAGAGCGGGACCCGGCGCGCGCCGTGAGCCCCCAACACGGCGTCCACCCGCTGCGGCACGTCGTCCACCGGGGGCGTGACCAGCAGCCCGACGATGATGCAGAGTCCCAGCAGCATCAGCAACGCCAGCGCGGCGCCGGCAGCCCGAAACAGCCACCGCCGGAGCACGCCGGACCGCGGGGCCGTGATCATCGCCACTCATTCTTGCAACGGCCAGATGGCCGGGGTGGCCCCGCTGCAGGACGGCGGTAGAATTGGATCGTGGGTGAGACCGCCGCCGAGCGCCGCGGTACCTGGAAGGTCAAGGCCGGCCTGGCCGAGATGCTGAAGGGTGGCGTGATCATGGATGTCGTCACGGCGGACCAGGCGAAGATCGCCGAGGACGCGGGGGCGGTGGCCGTGATGGCCCTGGAGCGGGTCCCGGCCGACATCCGCCGGGAAGGCGGCGTGGCCAGGATGAGCGACCCGGGGTTGATCCAGGCAATCATCGAGGCCGTGACCATCCCGGTGATGGCCAAGTGCCGGATCGGCCATTTCGTGGAGGCCCAGATCCTGGAGGCCATCGGGGTGGATTACATCGATGAGAGCGAGGTGCTGACCCCGGCCGACGAGGAGCATCACATCAACAAGCACCCGTTCAAGATCCCGTTCGTGTGCGGCTGCCGGGATCTGGGGGAGGCCCTCCGGCGGATCGCCGAAGGGGCCGCCATGATCCGCACCAAAGGCGAGGCCGGGACCGGGAACGTGGTCGAAGCCGTCCGCCACCAGCGGGCCGTGACCAGCGCCATCCGGCGGCTCAACGGCATGGGCCCGGAGGAGCTGGTCATGGAAGCCAAGCAGCTGGGTGCCCCCACCGACCTGCTGGAAGAGACCGCCCGGTTGGGCCGCCTGCCGGTGGTCAACTTCGCCGCCGGGGGGATCGCCACCCCGGCCGATGCCGCGCTCATGATGCAGCTCGGCTGCGACGGCATCTTCGTCGGCTCCGGGGTGTTCAAGTCGGAGGATCCCTCCGCCCGGGCCAAGGCCATCGTGGCGGCGACCACCAATTACGACCGGCCGGACATCCTGGTGGAGGTGTCCAGGAGCCTGGGGAAGGCGATGCGCGGGCTGGAGATCGGCGCCATTCCCAAGGAGGAGCTGCTCGCGAGCAGAGGCTGGTGAGCACCCGACGACGCATCGGGGTGCTCGCCTTGCAGGGCGACTTTCGCGAGCACCTGGCGGCCCTCCGCGCGTGTGAGGTGGAGGGGGTCGGCGTGCGCACCACCGAGGAGCTGGATCGCGTGGACGCCCTGATCATTCCGGGAGGCGAGAGCACCACCATGAGCCGGCTGATGGATTCGGCGCTGCGCCAGCGAATCCAGGACCGGGCGGCCGCCGGGATGCCGGTGATGGGCACCTGCGCCGGGATGATCCTGATGGCCAGCGAGGTCCTGGACGGCACCGCCGAGCAGGAGCCCCTCAAGCTCATGCACCTGGCGGTCCGCCGCAACGCCTACGGGCGCCAGCGTGACAGTTTCGAAGCCGAGGTCGATGCCCCGGCCCTGGGCGGGCTTGGCCCCGCCGTCTTCATTCGCGCCCCCCAGGTCACCCGGGCGGGAACCGCGGTCGAAACCCTGGCGCGCCATGGGGGGCAGCCGGTGGCGCTGCGGGAAGAACACCGCCTGGCCCTGGCCTTCCATCCGGAATTGACCCCCGATCATCGCTGGCACCAGTACTTTCTGGGCTTCCTGGACGGATCATGAGCCTGCAGATCCGGGCGGCGCAGCTCAAAGACCTGGGTGCTATCGAAGCCCTCTATCGCGAGCATGCCCAGGCCCCGGAGCATGGCTTTGCCGCGTCGCACGCCCTGCCCCGGCGCCAGTTCGCATCCTCGCGGCTGTGGTTCCTGGTCAACAACACGTTCGCCTCCATCCTGCCGCTGACCTCGGCGGCTGATCACGTCTATGTCGCGGTGGGGCCGCGCCAGGGCATCCAGGGGTTCATTCAGGCGGAGACCGCTCCGGCGGGCAAGCACGTCTGGCAGGTCCTGAACCTCAGCGTCCGCCCGGACCTCGATCGGTTTCAGACCGGGACGGCGCTGCTGGACCATCTCTTCAACGAGGGGCTGCGCCGGGGAGTCTTCCGCTTCATCGTCCGCCTCTCGGTGGACGACCCGATGACTGATCTCTTCAAGGCCCGCGGGTTTCGCGCCTACGCCACCGAGCACGCACTGCTGGCCGACGGCGTGGCTGCCCGCCCGACCGTAGACCTGGACGGCTGGCGCCCCATGCGGCGCGCGGACGAGCTGGCCGCCTACCTGCTGTACCGGGCGGTCACCCCCCGCGAGGTCTCGGCGGTGGAAGGGGCGACCTTTGGCGAGTGGCGCCAGAACTTCCAGCACGGGTCGTGGGCGAGTCGGCTGCCGCGCGCCAGGCGCCCGCGGCAGTATGTCGTCGACCGGGTCCAGGTTATGGGCTGGATGGGGATCACACCCGGCGGCGGGGCCCGGCCCAACACCCTGGGCCTGCTAGCCCTGCCGGAGCCTTCCGAGCTGCTGGGCGAGCTGGTCCAGCGCAGCCTCGAGTACCTGGCCGGCCATCGCCCCGGTCCAGTCTGGTGCAGCCTCCGCCACTACGACCAGCGTGCCATCCAGCTGCTGCAGCGGGAGGGCTTTGAGGTCATCGCTTCCCAGGTCCTGATGGTTCGGGAGCTGGCTCTCAAGGTGCCTGTCCGAGCCCGGGTGCGGGTCAAAGACAAGGCCCTGGTCCCCCAGTACGGGTAATCTGGGTCAATGCTTCGAGCCCAAAACGGCCTGGCGCGGGCGGACACCGACGAGCTGAACCTCCTCTTCCAGACGCTGCCACCTCACCTGTATCGCGCGGTCCACCAGCTGTCGGAACTCGGCTACCTGCTGGAGATCGTGCTGGACCTCGGCCGCGAGCCCGAAGCGCGCTTCCCCGAGGAAGAGGTGATCCTGAGCGACACCCCGATCACCTCCGAGGATCTCGAGTTCGTGGCCTCCCGCGTCGGATCGTTCGGGGATGACAACCGGGCCGGCATCGAGCGGACCCTGCACCGCATCTCCGCCATCCGCAATCGGAACAGCCAGATCGTGGGGATGACCTGCCGGGTGGGCCGCGCCATCACCGGCACCATCGACATCATCAAGGACATGGTCATCGGTGGCAAGAGCATCCTGCTGCTGGGCCGCCCTGGGATCGGCAAAACCACCATGCTCCGCGAGTGCGCCCGGGTGCTGGCGGACGAGATGAAGAAGCGGGTGGTGATCGTGGACACGTCCAACGAGATCGGCGGCGACGGCGACATCCCGCATCCGGGCATCGGCCGGGCGCGCCGGATGCAAGTCCGGACGCCGGCCTTGCAGCACGCCGTGATGATCGAGGCGGTGGAGAACCACATGCCCCAGGTGATTGTCATCGACGAGATCGGGACCGAGTTGGAGGCGGCTGCCGCCCGCACCATCGCCGAGCGGGGCGTGCAGCTGATCGCCACCGCCCACGGCAACTCGCTCGATAACTTGATGGTCAACCCCACCCTCAACGACCTGCTGGGCGGCATCCAGACGGTCACCCTGTCGGACGAGGAGGCCCGCCGGCGCGGGACCCAGAAATCGGTGCTGGAGCGGAAGTCGCCGCCCACCTTCGATGTCCTGGTCGAAATCCACGACCGCGACCGATTGGCCGTGCATCAGCCGCTGGCCGAGGTGGTCGACATGGCGTTGCGGGGCGGCAACAAGCCACCCCAAATGCGCGTGCGCGGCGCCGACGGCGCCATCACGGCGCGCATGGGCGAAACGGCGCCGATGCGAACGGCGGTGCCGCGCGAGCCTGGGGCCCTGCCGGCCCCCCGGAGTCCCCGGGAGTCGCTGGCCATTTTCCCCTACGGGGTTAGCCGGAATTACCTGGAGCAGGCCGTGGACGATTTGAAGATCCCAGCCCGGATTCAGAACCACATCGAAGACGCCGACGTGGTGCTGACGCTGAAGAACTACTACCGGCGCAAGGACTCGCCGTTGAAGGAGGCCGAGGCGGTCGGGGTCCCCATCCAGGTGTTGAAGAGCAACACCATCACCCAGATCAAGGGCGCCCTGGGCAAGCTGTACGCCCTGGAGACCGCCGATCCGACCGAGGCCGCCCTGGAGGAGACCCTGGAGGGCATCCGTCGCGCCAAGGCGACCAACAGCATGGTCGAGCTGTCGCCCCAGAACGCCTACGTGCGCCGCCTCCAGCATCAGCTGGTCGAGCGCCACGAACTGACCGCCCGGAGTTCCGGCAAAGAACCGAATCGCCGCCTCCGCATCTACACCGCCGGCGATTAGCGGGCGGCCAGTCTCTCGCAGCCGGCTCCGTACCTTCCGGAGCAACCTGCTCGACTGGTATGCGGCCAACGGCCGCGACCTGCCCTGGCGCCGCACCCGCGACCCGTACGCCATCGTGGTCGCCGAGATCATGCTCCACCAGACGCAGGTCAGCCGGGTGATTCCGTTCTACGAGCGATTCCTGCAGACACATCCAACGGTGGAGGCCTTGGCCGGCGCGCGGCGACGGGACGTGAAACGCCTGACCGATCCGCTCGGGTACAAGATCCGTGGCGGGTGGCTGCACGCCATCGCCCAGCAGGTCGCTGAGGAACGGGCCGGATACTTTCCCCAGACCGTCGATGAGCTGCGACGGCTGCCGGGGGTGGGCCGGTACACCGCGGGGGCGGTGATGAGCTTTGCCTTCCATCGCGACGCCCCCATCCTCGACACCAACGTGGCTCGTCTTCTGAGCCGATACTTCGGTGCCCAACCCAGCCGGCGCGAGCTCTGGGCGCTCGCCAGCCGAGTCATCCCGCCCGGTAAGGCGTATGTCTTCAACCAGGCGCTGATGGATCTGGGCGCCCTCGTGTGCGTATCACGCGCGCCGCGCTGCGTCACCTGCCCACTGCGGCGCGGCTGCCGTATGCTTCACGCGTAAATGGGAGGTCCAGGCTACTTCGTGACCTTCGAGGGACCCGAAGGGGCCGGCAAATCGACGCAGGTCACCCGCCTGGCGGCCAGGCTGACCGAGCATGGTTTCGAGGTGCTCAGCACGCGCGAGCCCGGCGGCACCGTGGTCGGTGAATTGATCCGGCGGATCCTGCTGGACGGCCCCGACCTCAGTGGCTGGAGCGAAGCCTTGCTGTTCACGGCGGCCCGCGCCCAGCTGGTCCAGGACGTGATCCGGCCCCAGCTGGAGGCCGGCCTGGTCGTCCTGTGCGACCGGTACCGCGATTCCACGCTCGCCTACCAGGGGTACGGCCGGGGCGTCGACCTGGCCACCCTCATTCGCCTGCAGGCGGAGGCAACCGGCGGATTGCTGCCGGCGCTGACGTTCCTGCTGGACCTGCCGGTGGAGGCAGGCCTGTCGCGCATTCCTAAAGGAGCCCTCGACCGCCTGGATCGGGAGGCGGAGGGCTTCCACCGCCGGGTGCGCGAGGGATACCTGGAGATGGCGCGCCAGGACCCGGGTCGCTGGGTCATCGTCAACGCCGCCGTGTCGGCCGAAGGCCTGGCCGAGGTGATCGTGACCGCCACCCGGGAGCGCCTTCAGCGCGCGGGGGTCGGGCCCCGGGAGCGCCGCTCGGCGTGAAGCTGCTGATCGCCGTGGTCCACCAGGAGGACGCGTCCGCCACCATGGATGCGCTCAACGACCGCGGCATCTCGGTGACCAAGTTCGCCAGTTCCGGCGGCTTCCTCCAGCACAAGAACGTGACCCTGATGTCGGGCATCGAAGAGGACCGCATCGAGGAGGTCCTGGGCGTGATCAAGGAGAACTGCCGCACCCGGAGCGAGTTCATGAACCCGATGCCGCCGCTGGTGGAGCCGGGTGATTTCTTCGTCCCCTATCCGGTCGAGGTGCAGGTGGGCGGCGCCACGGTTTTCATCGTGCAGGTCGACCGCTTCGAAAAGTTGTGATCCCCGGCCTGGGGACTGTCCTTAACACGGGGACCGTGCTGGTGGGGGGCACGATAGGCTTGACGCTCGGACGCTTCATTCCCCAGAGTCTCCAGACCACCATTCGCCAGGTGCTGGGCTTGCTGGTGATCGTCATCGGCGTCTCCATGGCGTTAAAGAGTCAAAACCCGATCGTGCTCCTGGTCAGCGTGCTGGGCGGGGCGGTGATCGGCGAGCTGCTCCGATTGGATGACGGCCTGCAGGCCCTGGGCCGCTGGGCCGAGAGTCAGACCAGCCGGGGTAGTGGCGGCCGGGTGAGCCTGGCCTTCGTCACCACCAGCCTGCTCTTCTGCGTCGGGCCGCTCACCATCCTGGGGACCTTCCAGGACGGTGCCCATGGCGACATCTCCCTGCTGGCCATCAAGTCGATGCTCGACGGGTTTGCGGCCATGGTGTTCGCGGCCACGCTGGGCTGGGGCGTCCTGCTGTCCGCGGTGACCGTGATCGTCGTCCAGGGCGCCCTGACGCTACTGGCCTTCCTTGTCCACGCCGGCCTGAGCAGCGCCCAGACCGCCGAACTCACCGGAGTGGGCGGGGTCGCCGTGCTGGGGATCGCGCTGGGGCTGCTGGAGATCAAGCGGATCAAGGTCGCCAACCTCCTCCCCGGCCTCGTCCTGGCGCCGCTGCTGGTGGCCGTGCTGCACACCATGGGAGTTCTCTAAGCTCGGAACCGGCACGCGGCTTGGACGGTATCCTGCGCAGATGCCGCTTCTTCGGCGACTCCGTAGACTGAGGGGGTGCCCGACTCCGAGCCGCGGAGCGTCGACCGTCGACTCGACTGGTTCGCGGCCGGCGTTGGGCTGGTCCTCGCCGTCCTGGCGCAGCTGGCGGGCGGCGTCGTGCTGTTTACGCACGGCAGCAGCCTGGCTACCCAGGAGCTGTTCGCCTTCGGGATCCTGCTGGTGGCTGGATTCGTGGCCGGTCGCCTCGGTCCGCTTCCTGGCGGCGTCTGGAACGGCATGCTGGTGGCCATCGGCTTCATCGTGGTGGAGGCCCTGGCCCGCACCATCATGGACGTCCGCCTGATGGGGAATCCCGGGGTGACCCACGCCTCTGACATGGTCACTCTCTTTGTCGACGACATCGTGGTGCTTTCGGGCGGCACGCTGGGTGGCTGGCTGAGCCGGTTCGCCCGGCTGACGATCGCCCGGTAACGAATCGCAGACAGCAACGTTGTCTTTGGGCAGGCAGAACATCAACCCCGGCGGAGGAGAACCAATGGAGAACGGGAGTGTGGCGGCCTTCGGAGACCGCATCGTCCGAAATGTCAGTCGGGTGCTGGTGGGCAAGGATGCGGAGATCGAACTGTGCGTGATGGCCATGCTCAGTCGAGGGCACGTGCTGATCGAGGACGTGCCCGGCGTGGGCAAGACCATGCTGGCCAAGTCGCTGTCCCGCTCCCTCGGCTGCGCCTTCGAACGGCTGCAGTTCACCCCCGACCTGCTCCCCGCGGACGTGACCGGGGTCAACATCTACAGCCCCAGCACGCAGCAGTTTGAGTTCCGCCAGGGCCCCATCTTCGCCCAGGTGGTGCTGGCCGACGAGATCAACCGCGCCACCCCCAAGACCCAGTCGGCGTTGCTGGAAGCCATGGAGGAGCGGCAGGTGACGGTCGACGGCACGACCTATCCGCTGCCCCAGCCCTTCATCGTGCTGGCGACCCAGAACCCGGTCGAGTTCGCCGGCACGTTTCCCCTGCCCGAAGCCCAGGTGGACCGGTTCCTGATGAAGGTCAACCTGGGGTACCTCGACATCGCCCACGAGGTCCAGGTGCTGGACCGCTTCCAGACGGAGTCCCCCATCGAAACATTGGAAACGGTGGCCAGCGCCGAGGAGGTCGTCCAGAACCAGCGGGCCGTGCAGCAGATCTACGTCGATGAGCAGCTGAAGGAGTACATCGCGCGGCTCACCCATCGCACGCGCTCCCACAGCGATGTGAGCCTGGGGGCCAGCTCGCGCGGTTCGCTCGGCCTGTTCCGGACAGCCCAGGCGCGGGCTGCCCTGGAAGACCGGGATTTCGTCACGCCCGACGACGTCAAAGCGCTGGCGCATTCGGTGCTCTCGCACCGAGTGATCCTCAAGCCCAACGCCGAGCTGCGTGGCCTGACGCCGGCCAAGATCGTCAGCCAGATC
>DASPZT010000393.1:0-2562 GCA_035636135.1 Candidatus Limnocylindria bacterium
GCTCGCCTGCAGCAGAAGCTGAACGAGCTCTATGGGGTCGGGAACGCCCGGATCGTAGTCAATTCCTTCGGCCCGGGATCGAACCGCTTCGAGGCCCGCGCCAGCGGACAGGACGACCAGGCGTTACGGCAGACGTCTGACCTGCTGCTGGCCACGTTGCAGCAGGACAGCGAGCTGAGCAATGTGCAGTCCGACCTGGCCCCCGCCAAGCCACAGATGTCGGTTGCCGTGGACCCGGCGAAAGCGGCCGCCCACGGCCTGAGCCCGCGGGCGATCGCGCAGATCGTGGCGGGCGCGCTGTCACCCATGCCCCTGGGCAACCTGGGTGGGAGCGGACCGGCCGTCACCCTTCGCCTCGACCCACGTGCGGTCACAGCACAGAAGATCGCCGACCTCGCGGTCGGTCCGGGCACCTTGTTGCGGGACGTCGCCACCATCAGCAACGAGGTGGCGCCGGACAGCATCAGCCGGCGGGACGGCACTCGCCTGGTCACCGTCAGTGGCACCATCAACGGCAGCGATACCACTGGCCCCTCCACCCGCGCCTCGGCGCTGGTGCAATCCGTCAGCCTGCCGGCCGGCGTCAAGCTGGACACCGGGGGCACCAGCGAGGACATCAACCAGTCCTTCCAGTCGATGTTCGAAGCCATCGGGATCGCGATCGCGCTGGTGTTCATCATCCTGGTGATCTTCTTCCGGTCGGTGGTCACCCCCTTCGTCATCCTGGTCAGCATGCCGCTGGCCCTGATCGGCGCCATTGCTGCCCTGCTGATCACGCACCGATCGCTGGGCCTGCCGGCGCTGCTGGGCGTGCTGATGGTGTTCGGGATCGTCGTCAGTAACGCCATCCTGCTGGTCGACTTCACCGAGCGCGCCCGCGAGACCAATTCCACCAAAGACGCCCTGTTGATCGCTGGCTCGACCAGGCTGCGGCCGATCGTCATGACAGCCGTGGCCACGGTGGTGGCCTTGCTGCCGGTCGCCATCGGCCTCAGCACCAGTGGGGGAGGGGGGTTGATCTCCCAGTCCCTGGCCGTTGTCGTCGAAGGCGGTCTGATCACATCGACCATCTTCACCCTGGTGGTAATCCCGGTGGTCTACAGCCTGTTGGTACGGAAATCTGGACGGCTGCGCGCCATGGCCGTGCATGACGAGCTGGGCGCCGATCCCAGGAGGGCTGGGCTAGGCTAAGGCAAGCGGTCGAAACCAAGGGCGGCGAGCGCCGTTATATGTCTGAGCGACATGGTGCGCCCTAGCTGGCGGCTTCGCCTCTTGCTTGCCGTCGTTGTGCTGGTGGCCACCGGGTGTGGGCCTTCGGCCCGGGTAGGCGCGCCAACGCCATCGACGTCGCCGCATGTGGGAAGGATCGCGACTCCCGGCAGCCAGGGAATTTCCTTTTACGATCCCAGCACCCAGGCAGTCATCATTTTCGGCGGCACCGTGTCAGTGCGGTCTACGATGTCCGGCCCCACGGGAGCTGAGCCGAGCAGCTCAAATCTAGACTAGCTCGGTGGCCAAGAGACCCCCCACCCTGACCCTCCCCCGCAAGGGGGGAGGCAGAACCAGGCTGACGCCGGAGCTGGTGGCGCACCTGCCGCGACCGGGGATGGTCGCACCGGGCGCCATCGCCTACACCCCGGACGGGCGGTTTGTCACCTATCTGTTCAGCGAGCGCGGCGACCTGGTCCGCGATCTCTGGCGGCTGAACCTGGGCACAGGGCATCGAGAAAAGTGGCTGTCGCCACCGGGTGAAGGCATCACCGAGGCCAATGTCTCGCGCGAGGAGGCCCTGCGCCGGGAGCGGCAGCGGGTCCTGACCACCGGCATCACTCACTACGCCTGGGCCGAGGACGCCATGGTCCTGATCATGCCCATCCGGGACGCGGTGTACCGATGGCGCGACGACCGGCTGACACAGGTGGCGGAGCAGGCCACCGATCCACAGATCTCAAAGGACGGTCGGCGCATCTTCTTCGTCCGGAATTCAGAGGTGTGGTGCGTGGACGACGCCAGCGAGCGCCAGCTCACCTACGGGTCGGAGCCCGGCGTCACCAACGGGCTGGCCGAGTTCGTCGCCCAGGAGGAACTCGACCGCCACCATGGATACTGGCCCTCGCCGGACGGCGGCCTGGTTGGGTTCCAGCAGACGGACGAACGGCATGTCCCCGTGTATCCGATCGTCCACCAGGCCACCGATCGCCTTGAGGTCGAAGAGCATCGCTACCCCTTCGCCGGCGCGGCCAACGCCCGCGTTCGGCTGGGCATGGTGGCCACCTCGGGTGGGCCTCCCACCTGGCTCGAGCTGGGTTCGGATAAGGATGTCTACCTGGCGCGGGTCGCCTGGCATCCCGACGGCCGGCTGTTCGTGCAGGTGCTGACCCGCGACCAGCGACGCCTGGTGCTGAAGGCGTTCGATCCACCCGGCTGGACGTCGCAGACGCTGGTGGTCGAGGAATCCGATACCTGGGTGAACCTCCACGACGACCTGCGGTTCGTGAAGGAGACGGGAGAGTTCACGTGGTCGTCGGAGCGAACCGGTTACCGGCACCTCTACCTGTACCA
>DASPZT010000394.1:0-3226 GCA_035636135.1 Candidatus Limnocylindria bacterium
GTGTTCGTCTCGTGCGCGGTGCTGGAGCTGGTGGGAGCGGCTCTGGTTACCGTCGCGGGCACCCAGTGGGGAGCTACGGAGAGTCCCACGGCTCAGTTCATCAAGCCGCTGCCCCAGTTGCTCGCCGGCGCCCTCATGCTCGGGATCGCGCTGGGAGCTGTCGCGGCCAACGTGATCAACATCTACAGCGGCGCCATGTCCTTTCTCAGCCTGGGCATTCGGGAGCTCGGGTTCACGCTCCGGCAGCGGCGCGCGATCGTGGCGGTAGCGACCGGCGTCATCGGCTTTGCGGTTGGGGTGCTCGGCCAATCCAACGTGGCCCCGGGCAGCAAGTATGAGTTTTTCCTGCTACTGATCAGCTACTGGATCGCCCCCTGGCTGGCCGTCGTCTTCGTCGACTACTGGCGTCGCCGCGGCGATTATGGCGACGAGCGCCTCTTCTATGACACTCACCATCGGCCCTGGAAAGGCTTCATCAGCATGCTCGTGGCGATCGTAGTCTCCTTGCCTTTCTGGAACAACCCGCTCTACACGGGCTGGGTGCCACAGACCTGGCCGCAGGTCGGTGACCTGACCTTCGTCGTCGGTTTTGTGGTGGCCGCCGTCGTCTACGTTCTCCTGACCCGGACATCCGGCCGGGCTCCGGCAGTCGTCCGCTGAGCTCCACCGCACCCAACCGGTTCCGCCTGGGACGCGAGTTGGTGAGCGCTGACGCGATCCAGCAACGCGTTCGCGAGATGGCCGCCGAGATCTCGCGCGACTACCGGGAGCTCGACACGCCCCTGATCCTCCTCTCCGTGCTCAAAGGCTCGGTCAGCTTTGCCACCGACCTGAGCCGCGCCATCACGATCCCGGTCAACTTCGACTACGTGGCCTGCAGCAGCTATGGGCAGGCAACCGTGACCAGCGGCCACGTGCAGCTGCTGAAAGACCTCAGCATGGACGTGGCCGGACGCCACGTGCTGATGGTCGAAGACATCATCGATACCGGTCTGACCACCTCATTCCTGTTCGAGCACGTCCAGCGACACGCCCCCGCATCGGTCAAGCTCTGCGTCCTGCTCAACAAGCAGGAGCGGCGGGTGAAGCCGGTGCCGATCGCGTACAAGGGCTTCGATATCCCCAATGAGTTCGTGGTCGGCTACGGCCTCGACTTTAACGAGCTCTACCGGAACCTCACCGCCGTCCACGTCCTCGAACACGATTAGGCCGATTTGGGCTTGGCTCGAGCGGGACTTCGACGGGCGCCGCAGCACCCACCGGGCGCCGCTCGCGCAGTTCGCTGAAGAACAGCGCGCCCAGAATCAGCGCTGCGCCGACCACCTGGAGGAGGCGGAAGCGCTCACCCACCAGGAGGAACGCAAAGAAGACCGTGAAGGCGGGCTCCGTGGTCAGGATCAGCGCCGTGCGGCTTGCCGGCAGGCGCTGCTGGGCGTAGGTCTGCACCCAGAATGCGATGGCCGATGCGAAGACGCCGGTGATGAGCAGCGCCGGCCAGACAGACCTGGGTGCCGGGATCACCACAGCTCCCGTAGCGACGGCTCCGGCGGTGAGGAAGACTCCGGCCGCCGTCATCTGCCAGGCAGCCAGGACAAGGGGACCGGCGGACGCGTATCGGCTGAGCAACGTGATGTGAAAGGCAAACCCGACCGACCCGAGCAGCACCAACAGGTCCCCCTGGTGGAGGCCGGTCGGCGCTCCGCCCGTAAGCAGGGCAGTTCCGGCAAACGCGGTTGCGGCCGCCAGCCAGGTCACCCGGCCGGTCGCCACGCCGAAAATCAGCCGATCCAGGATGGGAGTGAAGACCACGAAAAGGCCGGTGATCAGGCCCGTGTTGGCGACGGAGGTGCCCCGCAGCCCCAGGGTCTGGAACAGGTAGGAAAGGGCAAGCACCAGGCCAATCGCGAGACCGATCCCGGCTCGGCGAATTCGAAGCCGGAGGGCGGCCACGATGACCCAGAGGACCAGCGCAGCCAGGGCAAAGCGAACGCCGAGAAACGAGACGACCGGGTAGTGCCCGATGGCATCCTTTACGACGACGAAGGTCCAGCCCCAGATCGCCGTCACCCCCACCAAGAGAACCGTCGGGATGATCCGCAGTCCTGGGGCGGGCGGCATTGCGGGCTAGGATACCCGCGACGGTGGGAACCAGGGTCTAGGAGGCTTGCCGGTTGGCACTGCGGGTCGGAGGCTGGTGCCGCAGAGTGAGGGCGGTCGACACAACCTAGGTAGGGGGGCGCCCCCTAAGTTTCCCTGTTACCGAAAACGCGGGGTTCGTTAGTGGCTGCAGTGCTTGGCGGTGCCGGCGTCCTCACCCGTGTCGAAGGAACTGCCGCACGAACAGCTCGAGACCGCGTTCGGGTTGTGGACAGTGAAGCCGCCGCCCATCAGGCTATCGACAAAGTCGATCTCGGCGCCCTTGATGTACTGGGCACTGACCTGATCGACGAACAGCCTGACGCCGTTGTGCTCAGTCACGATGTCGCCATCCTGGGTCTGGTCCTCGAAGCCCATGCCATAGGACATCCCCGAGCAGCCGCCGGGTTGCACGAAGACGCGCAGGCCGAGCTGAGCCTGGCCCTGCTTGGCCAGAATATCCCGGAGCTGGGTGGCGGCGGCGTCCGTCATCGAAACGAGTGGGGTCTGGGTATCGATCATTTCCTGGGCCATGTGCGCTTCTAGTATAACGGGCCGCCCGTTAGGGAAATTGCTGGCCTCGTAGCGGGCGCGTCGCGTGCCGGTGTCCTTCGTGCCCCCACCGCAGGGCCACCACCGCGTCAGCGCAGACGGCCAGCAACTCCCCGCCGGCTCCCCCGGCCGGGTTTTCCAGTTCACCAACTGGGCGCTCGCCACGGTCCTGGACCCGGCGGACTCCCTCGACAAACAGCTGCTCGCCCTTCCAGGTGACGACGGGACGCTGGTCCGGCTGGCCGGCCCGGACGGCACGGTCGAGGGTCGCAAACGGCTGGCGCAGGTCCAGTTGGGCAGCCCGTACCGGAGGGTCGTACGACCCGGCGCTGAGATCGGGCAGGTGCCCATGCGTATCGCCGGCTGCCAGCCGGATCAGGGTGGCGTCCAGGGCTTCCAGCCCAGCCGCCACCAGCCGCTTGCACAGGGTTCCCGCGGTATCGGTGGGCAGAATCGGCAGTGTCCGCTGCTCCAGGATGGGGCCGGCATCGACGCGCTCGGCGGCCCAGTGCAGGGTGATCCCAGACTCCCGGTCTCC
>DASPZT010000395.1:0-7655 GCA_035636135.1 Candidatus Limnocylindria bacterium
GAGGGAGAAGCGGGTCTTCGTAACCAGGACGACGCGTCCCTGTGGCCGAACCAGCTGCCCTAGCCGGGCCACGATGGCTGCCCACTCGGGGATGTACTCCAGCACGCGCACGCTCACGGCGGCGTCGAAGCGGTCGTCGGTATCGAAGCGGGCCGCGTCGGCCTGCACGAAGTGGACGCCTGCGGAGGGGACCGCCTGCCGAGCCTGCTCGAGCATCTGGGGGGAGAGGTCGATGGCCGTGACCGAACGTGCCCGATGGCTGAGAAGCCCGGTCCAGGTGCCAGGGCCGCATCCGATTTCCAGGAGAGACGCGAACGGGCCCAGCCCGAGCTCCTCCTCCAGCACCCGTTGGGTCAGGGCCTTCTCGAAGCGCACCAGCCGGTTCCGTTCCCACCGAAGGTCACGATAGTAGCTGGCCGCTTCATCGAAGGTCCGCTGGATCCCTTCCTGGACGATCCCCTGCGGGCTGCCGATGGCTGGAGTCTGATCCATAGGGTGCCTCACATCGAGAAGTTGACAAGGGCGGCAGTCCCGACCACCGCACCGGCCGGTGCCGACTGCGTAACCTTTCCCGGCGCCGACGCGGTGACGGTGTAGGTCGCGCCGCCAAGCCCGGTGAAGACGTAGACGCCGGTCGGCCCGGTCGTGACTGTGGCGCCGTTACTGAGGGTGACGGTCGCCCCGGCAAGCGGAGCCCCGGTGGTAGCGTCCGTCACCTGCCCGGAGATCCCGACCGATGTCTCCCGGTAGTTAGCCCAGTAAATGTCGGAGTTGGTCGTGCGCAGACCGCCAACTCCGGCGGTCGTCACGGATGTCTGGGCGGCCGTGACCTGCCAATCGGGCTCGGGTGTGCCGAATGCCCAGACCTTCCCATACAGGTTCGGCCCCACGGCGTCGAGCTTGGCGTGATACCACGCGTTCAGCGAGAGCGTGAGCGGCGAGGGGCTGCTGGCCAGCTTGGTCCAAACGCCGTTGGCTTGCACCCAGAGGAGCAACCGCTGTGACGCTGGGTGGATGGTCAGTTCGACCCACGTGGGCGGCGTGGTGCCCGAAGAGCCGCCCTGGACCCGGGCGATGAGGTTCGGTCCATGGTAGGGGTCCACATTGGTCAGGTCGAAGTCGGCGGAGACTTCCTGGTCCTGGTAGGAGATCCCCATCCACTGGTCTCGGTCCACCAGGGCGGAGTAGGTCTGGACCCACCCCATCCGGTTGGACACGCTGGCCGTCCCCGTCGGATAGCTGGCGGCATCATCCGCCCAGCCGCTTCCATCGCTGGCCGTCCCGAAGCCATTCTGATCGGGACGGCTGAACAGGTCCTGGGCGGCCAGCGGCGTGATTGGTGCGAGGCCGACGCCAGCCGTGGTCGCGGCGTTCTGGTTCACGATGACATTGCCGACGAAGTTGCTGTTGTACCCACTGAGTGTGAACACCACGCTGTAGTTGCCGGTGGGGATCGTCATCTGATAGTTCCCGTTCACATCGGTGGACACGGCGCTGGTAGTGGGCTGGGTTGAGACTACCGTGCCTGCTAGAGTCGCTCCTGTCGCTGCGCTCGTGACGGTGCCGGAGACCATCCCAGTGCAGCCGGGGCACTGTGGCGGCGTGGGCGATGGTGTCGGTGTGGGTGTGGGCGTCGAGGTCGCCGTCGGCGTTGGGCTGGGAGCGGGGCTCACCGTTGGTGAGGGCGAGGCACTTGCGCTGGGGGTAGGCGTCGCGCTCGCCATTGGGGTGGGAGCCGGGGCCGTCAGTGGCATCACTGCGACGTTGTCCACCTCCATGATGTGGTTGCTGGCGAAGGCGATGGCGCCGCTGGTATAGCTGCTGTCAGTGGCTGACGCCATCAGGGCCCCGTTGAGGTAGGCGGCTACCGAAGATCCGACCGCGTCGATCCGCATCGTGTACCAGGTCATCGTGTTGTAGTTGAAGTTTCCCGAGGCGAATGTAGTCCACGTTCCGGCCACTTTCTTTCCGAAGAACCACAAGTCGTTGCCCTTGAGCAGGAGGGCGTAGGTATTGTTGTCATCGATGTACCGGGCGTTGATCGTGTTCGTGGTCCCCAGCTGCGACGTGCCGGGCTTGACGGTCGCGCTTACGCTGTAGTCGGCCCAGCCGGCCGACCCCGCCTTGACGGACTTCAGCGTCCCGATGTTGGTGTCGGTCTGCCGCAAGACGTTACTGCCGTCGAGCGCTACCGTCCAGGTGGGCGTGTTGGGCGTCCAATTGGCCGGTGGGCTCCCGACCGGATCAAGCTCGAAGTCGTCGGAGAAGAGGAGAGCGCCGGAGGGTGCCGGTGGCGGCGAAGTGGCGCTGGGGGTAGGACTCGGACTGGCTGACGTGGTCGGGGTGGGCGTTGCCGACGCCGAGGCCGACGGCGTCGGCGTCGTGGACGCGGTTGGCGTGGGAGTCGGTGTGGGCACGGGCGCAGGCAGGCTGGTCACGCTGACGTTGTCGAACTCAGCTACGTAGCGGCTCATGAAGTCAATCGCCCCGCTCTTGAAACTGGTGTCGGAGGCCGTCGCCAGTTGATTGCCGTTTAGATAGGCGGCCAGGGACGACCCAGCCAGGTCAATCCGGAGCGTGTACCAGCTGACTGTGTCGTAGGTGAAGTTGCCCGAGGCGAAAGTCGTCCATACCCCGGCCACCTTCTTGCCGAAGTACCAGGAGCGTCCGTCCTTCAGGATGAGCGAGTAGGCATTGTTGTCATCCTGGTAGCGAGCGGCCACCACGTTGGAGGTTCCGAGGATGGCGGTCCCGGCTTTGAAACTCGTCACCACGCTGTAATCGGTCCAGCTGGTAGACCCTGCCGTGACCGAGTACCGGCTCGCCGTGCTTGTATCCGTGTCCTTCAGGACATGTGAACCGTCCATCGCAACGGTCCAGTTGCCAGAGACGACGGTCCAGCCCGCGGCTGGGCTGCCCAGCGGATCAGCTTCGAAGTCATCAGAGAAGAGGGTTGTACCGGCCTGAGCCCGGAGCGGCGCATGCAGTGACAACGCCAGGGCGCCGCTGAACGCCAGCACGGCTACCAGCGCCAAGATCCACGGGTAGAGAGGGTGGCTTTGATTCACGTGGAGCGCCTGCGGTTCATGCACGGTCGGCCCCGGCGGCCCATACCGACTGCGTCGACGGACGAAGCAACAGTGCTGACTCCGCCAGGACAGTCTCCGGCTGGAGGCGGTCCAGGCCGCTGATTCCGCGGCACATCGGGGATTCGCAGCTGGACCGCATGCCCCAACGGCCGAACTCACACCAGCTGCCTGGGGCGAAACGCTGGGGAGGTGCGAGCACCCGAAGGCGTGGCCCTACCGCCAGGGCGGTGAGTCGGGGATCCTCCGGCCCCAGCAGGACTACGGCTGGGGTCCCCACGGCGCGGGCGATGGCCGCCGGCGCACTGTTCACCGAGATCAGCACGTCGAGCCTGCGAACCAGGCTGACCAGCTGGCCCAGGGTGGTCCGTCCGGTCGCGCGGATGGGCGGCGCCGCCAGTGCTTCCGCGATCTCGGTTTCAAGCAGGCGCTCGCCGGGCGAGCCGGTAATAACGATCCGTGCCGAGAAATCGGCTTGCAGCCGCCGACCCACGGCGGCCCAGCGGTCCGGGAGCCACTGCTGGCAGCTCCAATCGGACCCCGGGTGCAGGCCAACCACCGGCGTCCCGTTGCTGCGAGGGAGGAAGGCTTCGGCCCAGCCCTCGTCCTCCGCGTCGGGCCAGAGTTCGAGGGGCCCCCCGTCCTCGGTTACGCCAATCGCTTGCAGCACCCGCCGGTTCTCCTCGCGCGAGGATTCGATCTCCGCAGGCGGCGGAGCGGGGTGGGTGTATGTCTCGCTTCCGTTGAACACCCCCGCCCTGACCGCCGCGCCGCTCAGGCCGGCCAGCCGGGTGAAGAAGTGGACGCTGCGGTGCAAGACGAGGACGGCGTCGTAGCGCCGGCGGCGCACCCGGGTGGCCAGCCCGGCCAGGACCGCGGCCTTCTCGACCCGGGCGCCGCGGAGACCCTTGTGGCGGAAATCGTCCCAGACAATCAGCTCGTCGACATACGGACAGCGGCGCAGCATGGGAGCCACCGACCGGAGCACGAGGGCCTCGATCCGCGCTTCCGGATGGGCTCGGCGGAGCGACCGCAGGGCCGGGACGGCTGCCATGGTGTCGGCTACGTGTCCGTAGGCGACGACCAGGACGCGCCGGCCATCGAGCGAGACGGCGGCCGTCATGCCGCCTCCGCGATCGCCATATGCCATTTCCGACAGTACACCGGACCAAATCCGCGGACCGACACGATTCGAAAGCCTGCCCGCGTCACGGCTGACAGAAACAGCGGGCGCCGGCGGTGCCAGACCCGAGTGCGCCACTCCGGAAGCACACCGCCGGCTCGCCAGATCTGCAGCCATCGGCGCGGGCGCCGGCCAAGATAGCGCGGGTAGGCGAGCGTCCACCATGGCACCGAGTTGCTGGAGTCCACGATCAGCGTGCCTCCCGGCCGCAGCACTCGCCTCGCCTCCCGCAGCGCCGGATTGGGGTCTGGGAGGTGCGGGAGGACGTCGATGCAGAGGGCATAGTCGAACGCGGCATCCGGGAAGGGGAGCGCCCGGGCATCGGCGACGGCGAGCTGGAGCCGCTCCCCCGCATATGGGCGTGCCTGCTCCAGCATCTGCGGCGAGAGGTCGCAGAGCGTCACGAAATGGCGGCTGGAAAGGGGGATGGCCATCCGCCCCATCCCTCCCCCGATGTCTAGCACCCGGCTGTCCTGGCCCCGGACGCTTGTCAGGATGGCTGCTCGCTTGGCTGCGTAGTCTCGCCAGAATGGATTGTGTTCGGTGTCTGGTTGGAAGTCGCGGAGGTACGCCCCCGAGGTAAACAGGTGTTCGTGATCAACTGCCAAGCATTCTCCTTGGAGCCCACCGTGCGTGGTTTGGGCGCCAGTCCGAGCCTGTCCGCAGTCTAGGTCGAATTCACAAGACCGCCCATGGGACAGCTCCCCAGCAGGCTAGGGGCATGTTGGCTGGCCGCAGTCCGGGCTCAGCAGGAGCGGTGGCCGGGCGGGGCGTGAGAGATCGAAGAAGTCCTCAAGGCCGTTCGCGTCTGCATCCCGCTGAGTAAGAGGGGGGAGGTGGAAGAGGGTCTCGATGAACTTGAGCGTGCTCACGTGGGATAGGACCCGGTGAGACACGAACCCCTCGGGCGTATACGGGCTGACCACCAGGAAGGGGGCCCGGAGGCCGTACCGGAAAGGCTTCCCTCCGGGCTCCCGCTCCAGCACCGGCGGGACGACGTGGTCCCCGGCTGTGCCTGCGTCATCCCAGACCACCAGGATGACCGTCGTCGGCCAGTACGGGCTGCGCATGACCGCGTTGACGATGTTCACTGTCCACCACTGACCCTCCCGGACGTCGTAGCCGGGGTGTTCGCTTTCCGGGTACGAGGGCCGCACCCATGACACCGCCGGCAGCTGATGGGTAGCGAGGTCCTCGAAGAATTGTGACGTCGGCGGATTGTGGCGATCATCTGAGGCCAGGTGGCGGATAGCCCGGAATGGGTCGAAGACGGCTTCGCCGTAGTTCCGCCAGGAGAGACCGGCCGTGCCCAGCGCGTCGCCAATGGTCGGGAAGTCATAGCACGTAAAGGGACAGCCCCACTGGGGTCCGGAGAGGACCGTCGGGTTGTGGTCGAGGGGAGACTGGGCTGCGATCATCATCATTTGGTTCGGCCAGGACGGACCGTCCACGTCGACGAAGTACCGGTCGCCGGAGCCAAACGCCGCCAGGTACCGGTAGTAGGCGGGAAGGTCGGCCTCCACGTACTGGCAGTGGTCCTGCGTGACGCGGCTGGCACAGTGCGGAAGCGGCGGACCAGGCAGGTTCTCCCGCGAGGCGAAGTAGTTGTCATACGAATGGTTTTCCTTGATCACGATCACCACGTGGTCGATGGCCCGCCGAGGAGTGGGCGTCGGCTGCGATAGCTGGTCCGGTCCGCGGTTCGACCCGCCGGCGGCGAAGCGCCCCCACTGGGTCCCCCCGACGAAGCCGAGCGCGATGGCCAGCGCAAGCCAGGCGGCCGATCGGGCAGTCTGACCCAATCGCCGCGTTCCCGGCTGAGGTTCGCTGGTACCTTTGATCACGAAGTCGCAGGCGTCGCGTCTTGGGCCGCGCTGGCGTACAGGCGAACTTCGACTGAGCCGTAGGCACCCCGCGCCACCGTATCGGCCAGCAGTTGGTCGTGCTCATCCAGCCAATCCTGGACCGCCTGCTCCTGGAACGGGACGGAGGGAAAATCAAGCGTCACCGCCGCCCGCACGAAGAAAATCCGTGGATGCCGCTGCGCATACAACGCCAGTGATCCCGGGTCAACCGGAGTCGCGTAGCCCCCCCTCCAGGATCGCTCGCCGGGATAATCGGTGCCGAAGTCGACCGACCCGGGATATGCCCGCTGGTAGTAGTCCATCGCGAGTGAACAGGCGACGACGACGCAGACCAGGCCATCCTGCCGCTGATACTGCGAGCCGATCCAGTGGTACGCGGTTCGAAAGTCCTGCCGCTGCACGTCGGCGTCGTAGCGGGGCACGGCCGGCAGCGCCACCAGGAGGAGAATCAGGGCGACGGCGATCTGGACGGCTCGCGGGCGCAGGACGCTCACTCCGACGCCCGCCAGGAGACAGAGGGGTGGCACGACGACGACCAGGTAGCGATCAAAGAAAAGGTGCAGATTCAGGGCTGGCTGGGTGGCGGCATAGCTGATGAAGACCGGCACGGCCAGCCACGCCAGCAGCGCCAGCGTCGGACCGCCGGCGGCGGCTTGCTCCCCGATCGGGCCGGACCCCCGGCGCCGCCAGGGGAGAAGCAGGGCGGCCGCACACACGCCGGCGATTAGCACGATGTAGGGAGCGCCCCGGCCGCTCAGGCTCCCGAGGAGATGAATCAGACTCCGCGAAGTCACGGCCGGAACCCAGGCATTGTTTTCGCCGTGAATGGCCGCATCAACCAGGATCGGAATAGCTAACAGCCCGAGAGCGCCGAGGGCCAGGCTGATGGGGCGCCTGGCGCGCTGGACCCGGTCCCGCCAGGGGCCTGGAACGGCCAGCAACACTCCCAGGGCGACCACCTGGGCGAGGATGACCAGCAGGCTGAAAAGGTGCGCGTACAGGCCGAGCGTGGCGGCGGCGACATAACCGGCCAACCAGCGTCGCTGATACCGTTCGGTAGCAATGGCCGAGAGCAGCGCGTACCATGCCACGCTGATCAAGAACAGCTCCATCCCGTACGCCCGGGCCTGCCCGGCTTCCGTGAGCTGCAGGTAATTCAGCAGGTAGAGGCCCGCCCCAACGCTCCCAACGGTCCGGCTCCAGAAACGCTCACCGATCAAGAAGACGATGCCAACGCTGAGGGCGGCCAGGAGCACCGAGGGCAGGCGCACCAGCAGCTCGGTGGGAAAGAGGCCAAGCTTCGCGACCAGGCCCAGCCACTCGCGGAGAAGCAGGTAGTAGAGCGTCATGCTTGAGTGCTTGCCCCAGAGGTAATGGGCGAACACCGACCAGGGCTGGGCCACGAGCCCCACCGAGAAGACCTCGTCGCCCCACAAGCTGACGTGGCCGAGTTGGGTCAGCTGGATGGCGAGCGACGCCGCGGTCCCGAGTCCAGCGAGGACCCATGACCCCGCGGCCCCG
>DASPZT010000396.1:0-3771 GCA_035636135.1 Candidatus Limnocylindria bacterium
CTATCCGATGCTGCGCGGGACGATCCGCGATCAGGTCACGCAGCAGCGCCGCCCGTTCATCCGGTTCTTTGCCAGCGAGCAGGATCTGTCCAACGAACCGCCCGACGCCGAACTGCCCGACGCCGTCGCCCGGGGAGCCGAACCGCTCCTGGTCGTGGGGGCGATGGCTGGCGGCTGATCGCTAGGTCGGAGCCGGCGCCAGGCGAAAGGTGCCGTTGGCGTAGGTAAACAGGCCCGCGTAGCGGCCCCAGTTGATCGCGGTCTGCAGCTTCCGCCGCGCCTCCACTGGGCTGAACGATTGCTCCAGGAGGGCGAGGAGGCGGTCATCCTTCAGCCGGTGATCGGGCGCCGCTTCCAGCTGCTTCGCGATCTGGCCGAGCAGCTCGACATTGGCGAGCGCCTGCTGCCTAAAGAGCTTTCTCCGTGCCGCCGGACTTGCCTCGGCGAAGCGCCGGCCCTCGGCGGTCAGGACCACGTCGCCCTGCGCCAGGTCCACCAGGTCGAGGAGGTTGGCGGCGTCGACCAGCGGCAGGAGGTGATCGGCCCCCATTCGGAGATCGCGGGCGAGGTCGTGGAGATCTTCGCGCCCCCCCAGCGCCAGCAGCCGGTGCAGGAATCCAGTGAGTCCACTGATCGTGGCCGCCGGAAGGTGACCTTCCCGAGGACTGACGACCCCCTCCGCGGGCCGCGCCCCGGCCAGCAGCTGCTCGGCGTCTTCCTTGGGGTTCGTCATGATCTGGTAGATGCTGTCCACCAGCTGGATGTGAGCGGGGTCCTTCTCCTCGCGTTGGTCCACCGGGAGACCGGCGCACTCGACTCGAATGCCGCCGGGATCGGTGTGAAACACGACCAGGCGGTCGGCCAGCCGGACCGCCTCGTCGATGTTGTGGGTGACCATCAGGATGGCCCGGGTGGGGATCTTGTGCCCCTGCCAGAGATCGGCTAGCTCGCGGCGAAGCGTGTCCGCCACCAGCACGTCGAGCGCCGAGAAGGGTTCGTCCAGCATGAGCAGCTCGGGTTCGACCACGAGCGCCCGGGCGAAGCCGACGCGCTGTTTCATGCCGCCCGAGATCTCCCGCGGGTACGCGTTCTCGAACCCGTGGAGCCCGATCAGCTCGATAGCGGCTTTCGCCCGCCGGCGCCGGTCGTCGGGGCTGAAAGCCTGGGGGAGCAATCCGAGCTCCACGTTGTCGAGCACGGTGAGCCAGGGCAGCAGCGCAAAGCTCTGAAAGACCATGGCCACGGAGGGATTGGTGCCGCGGAGCGGTTGTCCATGAACCATCACCTGCCCGCTGGACGGCGGCAGCAACCCCGCCAGGATGCGCAGCAGCGTTGACTTGCCCGAGCCCGACGGACCCAGCAGGGCAATGAATTCACCCGGCCGGATCTCGAGGTTGACGTCCTTTAGCACGAGGACCTGGCTTTTTTCTTCGCCGTACGTCTTCGAGATGTGCTGGGCGGCCACCAGCGGCTGGCCGTTCGGGCTCGTTACCGGTTGGGCGGTGACAGCCATCCAGTCCTCAGTCGAGATGGTAGCGCTGCTCGGCCATTCGATAGAGGCGGCGCCAGAGGAGCCGATTGACTGCCACCACGATGGCCGCCATGGTCACGGTGGCGGCCAGTAGCACCGCGTACTTCCCCGCGCCCGCGCTGGCGGCGATGGTCGCCCCCAGCCCCACAGTGGTGTAGGTGTGACCGCCGAAGGTCACGTACTCGGACACGATACTGGCGTTCCAGGCGCCCCCGGTCGCCGTGATCATCCCGGTGACCAGGAACGGGAAGATGGCCGGGAGAACCAGGAATCGCCACCGGCGCCATCCGCGGAGCTTGTACACGTCGGCGGCTTCGCGGAGGTCCTCGGGGATAGCCATCGCGCCCGCGATCACGTTGAAGAGGACGTACCACTGGGTGCCCAGCAACATGAGGGCCACTGCCGCGATGTTCAAGCCGCCGGGCACCCGCAGAAAGATCATCAGGAGCGCCGGGAAGATTGCCAGCGCGGGGATCGAGGCGAAGATCTGCACCACCGGCTGCAGGCGCTGGGACCAACGGGGGCTGAGGCCGATGGCCACGCCCACCGGGACGGTCCAGAGCACCGCGATGACCAGAGCGGCCGAGGTCCGCACCAGCGTCGCCCCGGCCGCTTCGCCGATGTCGAGCCACTGGGCCGCCGAAACCTGGACCAACAGCCGGACCGCGCTCAGCAGGGCCAGCGCGAGCCCGGCCACGACCAGCGCGAAGATCAGCCAGCCCGCGAGACGGCCGATCGCGGTCGACTTCGCCGGCGCGGCCGGCACGGTCTCGGTGGTGCGGACCTCCCGCTGGCTCAGGACGCGGTCCAACCAATCGCCGAGCGGCATGGCCACGTGCCGTCCAACCCAGAGCAGCAGGGCCGAGCGCCGCAACTCGTGCAGCACCAGGGAGGTGGGGGCCGTGCTGCCCGCGGTTAACTCGACCTTGAACCGGTCGGACCAGGCGATCAGCGGGCTCCACACAAGCTGGTCGAGCAGCACGATCACGATCACGAGGGTGGCGAGGCCGAGGAGCAGGGCTCCCGTGTCGCCGGCGTTGGCCGCGGTCCACAGGTATGAGCCCAGCCCGGCCAGCTGGAAGTTCTGGCTCCCCAGGGTGAGCTGTTCGGCAGCCATCAAGAAGAACCACCCACCGGCCCAGCTCATCATCGAGTTCCAGATCAGGGGGATCGTCCCGAAGGGCAGCTCGAGCCGCGTGAACCGCTGCCAGAACCGGAGCCGGTAGATGGTCACGGCATCGGTCAGCTCTTTGGGGATGGTTGTCAGCGACTGGTGGAAGCTGAAGGCCAGGTTCCAGGCCTGGCTGGTGAAGATCAGGACCACCGCGGCCAGCTCGAGGCCGATGATGCTGTGCGGGAACAGAGCGACCAGGGCCAGTACCACGCCGGGGAGGAAGGAGAGGATGGGAATGCTCTGTAGGATGTCGAGCACCGGGATCATGATTCGCTCGGCGCGCGGGTTGGCCACCGCGATCCGGGCGTACACGATGCTGAACACCAGCGACAACACGTAGGCCAGCGCCATGCGGAGGGTCGAGAGCCCCGCATACCGGGGCAGCGATCCGATGGAGAGGTCGATGTGCTCTGTCGGGGTCAGGGGGCGGGTCCACCGCGACGCGGCGCCATAGACGCCAGCGGCGAGGGCGAGGAACGCGAGGAACACCAGCGCGTCGATCCACCAGGCCGGCCGCGGCTTGGCGCCAGCTTTCAGGTGGGGTGGACGGCGGATGTAGACCTGGGCCACGACGCTGCCCATTGTGGCGGCCAGCGCGGATGGGGTGCTGGGCTGCCGGGTCCTTGCCATCCCCGCCGGCGCGCAAGGTTCATCTCGGTCCACCGTCACGCCGACTGGAGACACCGGTGGTTGCGGGCCGATGCGGAGTGACCTGGAAGTGGCTGTCGTGCCGCTGCTGTTCCTGATCGTTCCGGCTGCGCTGGCTCTGGCCGCAATCTTCGGTCTGCCGCGTCTGATTGAGCGGGGGCGCCAAAAAGCGTATGCGGCGTTCTGCCTGGCGCGTGGATACCAGTACGTGCCGAGCCGAAGCCACGCCGAGAGCCAATATGCGGAGGTCGTGGGGATGTTCACGATCGGCACGAACCATAAATGGCGGGATGAGGTCTCCGGTGTGTTCAACAGCCGACCCTTTACCGCCTTCGAATATCAGTACCTAACCGGCGGCATCCAGTTCCGTGGCAGGTACAACAACGCCTTGATCCGTTGGCGGCTGGACCGGGTCTCC
>DASPZT010000397.1:0-2628 GCA_035636135.1 Candidatus Limnocylindria bacterium
GAACCGGGGGTGGGGTACCGAGCTGGCCGCCATCGGCCCAGGCCTGGCGTTCGTGGCGATCGCGCTCAGCTTCCTGCTCATCCGCTAACCGACTCCAAATCTCCGTCCCCTAGCGGGTCGGAATTCCCGCGTGGGCCGCCGGCGCGACCAGCTGGATCACCTCGCCCACCAGGTAGAGAGAGCCGCAGACCAGCACGATGCCCTCGCCGCCGGCCAGCTGGCGCGCCTGGGCTAGGGCATGGGCGGCACCGGGCGCGATGGCGGCCGGCCGGCCGTAGAGCTCGGCAAGCATCCCGGGCTCAGCGGCGCGGTGCCAGTTAATGCCGCTGAAAATCACGGGCGCGTCCACCTGGCGCAGCTCGCCCAGCATGCTCGGCAGGTCCTTGTCCGCCATCGCCCCAAAGACGATCACCAGCGGGTGGTCATCGCGCAGCCGCTGGACGGTGGGGAGGACTCGAGCGAGCGCCGCCGGATTGTGGGCGCCGTCCACCACCACCGTCGGTCGGCGGGCCACCACCTCCAGCCGTCCCGGCCAGTGGGCCCGCGACAGGCCGTCCCGCAGCGCGCCGTCGGAGATTTCCCAGCCACGCGACCGCAAGGCATCGACCGCGCCCACCGCCAGAGCCAAATTGTCGGCCTGATAGAGGCCCAGCAGCGGGATGCGCAGGTCGGGGTAGGTGTCGGCGGGCGTCGCCACCGTGGCCACCACGCCCGTCCAGCCGCGTTCCTCGGCGGTGACCGTGATCTCCTGGCCGAGGCGGAGCAGAGGGACGCCATCCTGGCGCGCCCGGGCTGCGATGACCGCGAGCGCCGGCGATTGGGCGCCGGTCACCGCAATGCTGTCCGGCTTCACGATGCCGGCCTTTTCGTCGGCGATGGCTCCCAATGTGGACCCCAGGTGCTGCATGTGGTCCAGCGCGACGTTGGTGATGACGATCACGCCCAGGTCGAGGACGTTGGTCGAGTCCAGCCGGCCCCCCAGGCCCACCTCGCACACCAGCAGGTCGATGCCCGCCCGGGCGAGGTAGTAAAGCGCCGCCGAGGTGAGGATCTCGAACTCCGTGGGCGGTCCGTGCGAGTCCGTGACCCGCTGGATGACGGGCTGGATCTCCGTGATCAGGGCGGCGAAATCGAGCTCCGCGATTGGGCGCTGGTCCACCTGGATACGTTCGGTGTAGGAAACGAGGTGGGGCTTGGGCATCAGCCCGACCCGGTAGCCCTGGCGCTGCAGCACAGCGGCCACCATCGCGCAGACGGAGCCCTTGCCGTTGGTTCCCCCCACGTGCACGCCCTGGAAGAGACGGTGCGGATCACCCAACGCGTGCAGCAATGCCTCCGTCCGCTCCAGCCCGAGCTTGATTCCGAAACGCCCGAGGGACGTGAGGTATGCGACCGACTCCTCGTAGATCATGCCTGGCCGGGGCGCTGCCGATAGGCGCGCAGGGTATTGACCAAGAGCATGGCGACCGTCATCGGGCCCACTCCGCCGGGGACCGGTGTGACGGCGGACGCGACCGCGTCCACCGTTGGCCGGTCAATATCGCCCACCAGGCGGTTGGTCACCGGATCCCTGGTGATGCCCACGTCCATCACCACCGCGCCCGGCTTGACATGATCGCCGGTGATCAGTCCGGGGCGGCCGGTGGCCGCCACCAGGATGTCTGCCGTGCGGGTGATCGCGGCCAGATCGACGGTCTGCGAATGGCAAATGGTCACGGTGGCATGGTTCTGCAGGAGCAGCATGGCCAGCGGCCGGCCCACCAGCCGCGAGCGGCCGACTACCACCACGTGGCGGCCGGTGGGATCGATCCGCTCCCGGCGCAACAGCTCGAGCACCCCCAGCGGGGTGGCGGGCACGAAGGTGGGATTCCCCTGCGCCAGCCGGCCGGCATTATACGGATGCAGCCCGTCGACGTCTTTGGAGGGCGGGATCGCCTCTAGGGCCTCGTTGGCATCCAGGCCGTGGGGAAGCGGCATCTGCACCAGGATGCCGTCCACGTCCGGATCGTGTCCGAGGGCCCGAATGCGCTCCAGCAGGTCCGCCTGGGAGGTGCTCGCCGGCAGATGAAGGATCGCCGAGCGGAAGCCAGTGGCCTCCGCGGCCCGATGCTTGTTGCGGACGTACACCGTGGACGCCGGATCATCGCCCACCTGGATGACAGTGATGGACGGCGGTCGCCGGCCGGCCGGGAGCCGCGACACGGCGAGCCGGATCTCCTCGCGAATGGCCCGCGCATGGGCGGAACCGTCGATCAAGCGAGCCGGCACGCGACGAGTTTAGCGGGGGCATCTTCCTCCCCCCTGTGGGGATGGGTTCTCGTCGGACTCTCCCTCCCCCTTGCGGGGAGGGTCGGGGAGGGTTCTCTCTTCGTCATGGCTTCTCGCTGACCGCGATGCGGATCCTCCCTCCCCCTTGCGGGGAGGGGTAGGGGAGGGGGTATCTCTGTATCATGACTTTTCGCTGCCCGCATAGCTCAGTTGGTAGAGCAGCTGACTCTTAATCAGTTGGTCCCGGGTTCGAATCCTGGTGCGGGCATTTTCCCTCGATTTGCGGGCCGTTTGATATTCGTTTTCGGTCCGCTTTCGTTGCCCACACAAAGCCCGAAGGCCCGGCCAAACTGGTCGAGA